>PMFY01000226.1 GCA_003157945.1 Acidimicrobiaceae bacterium
GGCGAGTAGACCTCGGGACCGGCGAACGGCGGGACCGATGCCACCGCGTTCATCCGACCCTGGCGCTGCAGCTCGGCCATCTGGCCGGCGGGCGCCCGGTAGAGGATCGAGCGGGCCAGGTTCATCCCCAGCCAGCTGCTGGTGGCGGTGGTCCCGACCTGCACGTAGTCCTTCACGTACCAGCCGGCCACGACCAGCAGCGGCACGGCGGCCACGGCCAGGACGGTACGCCACCGGTGCCGCAGCACGACCACGACGGGGACCGCCGCCACCAGCAGCCATTCGAACTGGTAGGTGCTGTCGAGCAGGACCATGGCCGCGGACGCGCCGAAGAAGCCGAGGCCGAACCGGGCCCGACCGGTCCGCAGGAAGCGCACCAGGCTCCAGGCACCCACGGTCCCGAGGGCCGCGGTCGGGTAGGCGTAGTTCATCCAGTTCTCGTAGAGCAGGTAGGCGGGGGAGGCGACCACGACCACCAGGGTCACGACGAGGGCCGCCACCCGGGGCACCCGCAGCTCGACCTGGAGCAGGTAGGCGCAAACCACCATGGCCAGGCCGAGCGCCAGCGAGCAGACGACCTCGACGGGACGCCGCAGGCCGGTGGGCAGCTTGAGCAGGAAGCCGGCGTAGAGGTTGAACAGGGGCGGCTGGCTGTTGAGGTGCCAGACGCTGGACGCCAGGTGGTCCTTCAGGAGATGTACGTCGAGGAGCTGCCACATGTCGGTCAGCGGCGTGCCCCGGAGCACGCTGTCGTCGTAGCGGACGCCGGCCACCGCGGCCCAGATCCGGGTGCCCGCGTAAGCCGCCACGAGCACGACCACGGGGATGCCGGGCCGGGCGTCGAGCCCCCGGGGCCGGGCGGTGGCAGGGGCTCCGGCCGGGCTCGTGGCGGCGTCGGGCGGCTCGGCCAGGGCCGTGCCCGTGGTCGGGCCTGCGGTGGCGTCGCCTGGGCCCGGGTCGGTCATCCTGGGAACTGTAGTGAGGGTCGGGCCTGTCCCCGTGGTGCCGGGCGGGCGGTCAGCTGCCCGGACCGGCGTCAGGCGGCCGGGCCGTGCCATCCGAGGAGGCAGGCGCCCGCCACGCCCGGATCAGCCGTGGCCGCCGGCGACGTGGTGCAGGCCACGAACACGGGCACGGGTACGACCACGGGGGGCCGCAGCACTCCGCGCACGTCCCACACCCACGCCCCGGCCGCGTAGTGCGGCGCCTCGCCGAGGGCCGCGGTGAAGGTGGCGACGGCCACGGGTACGGATCTGCCCCGCAGCGACGCCGGCCAGTCCGCCTCCGACGGCACCACGACCGTGGTCACGCCCCAGTCGTGCAGGGCGACGCGCAGCCGGGCCGACTCGCCGGGGCGACCCGTCGGCAGGGGCACGAAGCCGTCGGACAGGTCGGCGAGGTCGGCACCGGCCTGGGCGACCGTGCGCTGTCTCGCCGTGGGGTGGGCCGGGGGAGCGGGGGTGATGCTGCCGCCGCCCACCAGCGACCAGCGCAGGCCGCCGACCGCCTGCCAGGTCATCGGGGCGCGCAGTCCGGATGACGCGTACGGGTAGGTGAGGACGACGGCGCTCGGGGGCAGCGTCGCCCCGACGGTCGTGAACCACGGGGGCACGTCGACGGGTCGGGTGGTGAAGGGGAGCCGGTACTGGAGGGCCAGGGGGAGGAGTGCGGTGGCGGCCAGGGCCCAGGCCACCAGGGTGCCGGGTCGGGGGACGTGGGGTCGGGCCGGGGCCGGCCCCCAGGCCCGGGCCCGGTCGAGGATGACCCCGAGCATCACCGCGGCGAACAGGTCGGCGATGCCGGCGATGCGGTCGGGCACGATGTTCTCGACCAGCGGCAGGTGGTCGAAGAGGCGCCACGGCCAGACGGCCGCCCCGAGCGACAGCAGCTCGAGGATCACCAGCATGGCGGCGCAGAACCAGAGCCGGCCGTCCCGTCGGAACCAGGCGAGCCCGACGAGCAGCACGGCGGCCATCCCGAGGCCCAGGTAACCGAGCAGGAGCGGGTGACTGCCGAAGTAGCCGTACGTCTCCAACACGGCGTTCGGCCCCCGGTCGTGGGCGTCCGCCGGCAGCAGCAGGGTCCGCCAGGCACTGCCGAAGTACTGGATGTCGGGCCACACGGTGGCCGGCAGCGGGCGCGGCCCGGCCACCGCGTACCAGGCCGGGTAGGCCAGCAGCACGAGGCCGGTGGTCGCGGCGGTGGCCAGCCCGACGGTGGCGTGGCGCACCCGGGTGGCCACCGCCCGAGGGTCGCGCACCAGGCCGGCGGCGATCAGCAGCCCGATGCCGATGGCCGCGGCCAGGACGCACACCACGAGGAGCTCGGAGCTGAGGAAGAACTGCAGGGCGCACAGTCCGCCGAGGGCGAGGCCCCAGGCCCAGGCCCGCCCGCGCTGGCGCACCAGGAGCTCGTCGAGGCACCAGAACAGGAGGGGCGGCACGACCAGCGTGGCGAACTCGACGTGCTGGAGGCTGAGGTTCTCGATGACGAAGGGGGAGAAGCCGTAGAACAGGCCGGCCAGGAAGGCGGCCGGTTGCCAGGTCGTCCACCGCAGCAGCAGGGCCCGGGCCGACAGCGCGGTGGCCACCGGTGCCAGGGTGGCGGCCACGTTGAGCGAGGCGACCGGGCCGAACGCCCAGGTCACCGGGGCGAGCGGCAGGCTGATGGCCAGGAAGCTGGTGTTCGCCGGCAGGTTGATGCCGTAGGGGTGCAGGGCCCGGGTCGAGAAGAACAGCGCGTCCCCGTGGCGCAGGGCGTAGGCCGGCCAGGCCATGAACCAGGTCAGGAGCGAGGTGTCGCCGCAGCCGCAGGTGGACGTCGACGTCGGGTGGTGGAGCCAGACGCCGGACCACAGCGCCAGGGCCAGGGCCAGGTAGAGGCCGGCAGCCAGTCCGTGGGCCGTCCAGCGGCTCCGGGTGGCGTGCATCCGCGCAATGTACAGCCCGGAGGCCGGTCGGACGTGTCCGCCCGACGGCCGGGACGGCGCCGGTGGGATACCGTGCGTCGACACCGGGGCCCGCGTCGCCGGGCCGCCGGGGCGACGTCCGAGGAAGCACGCCATGACCACCCCGAGCCCGGCAGCACCCCACCACCGGTTCCACGCCGACGCACTGGCCGACCGCCCCTCGGCCACGGGCGGTGGGCGCGTACTCGGCCTCGACGGCCTGCGGGCCGTCGCCGTCCTGCTCGTGCTCGGCTTCCACTTCGGCGTCGGCGGGCTCGGCGGGGGCTTCTTCGGCGTGGACGTGTTCTACGTCCTGTCCGGCTACCTGATCACCGGCCTGCTGCTCGGCGAGTGGGCCCGG
>PMFY01000223.1 GCA_003157945.1 Acidimicrobiaceae bacterium
CACGGTGACGGCGTCGACGGTCACGTGGTGCAGGTCGACGACCGGGGCGGGGCGCTCGGCGGTCGCCCGCATGAAGGCGGCGGCCACCTGGTCCGGTGTGACCCCTTCCAGGAGGTCGGGGGCGTGGAACGCCACCACGACCACCAGTGGGTCCACTCCGCCCGACGGCACCGGAGCCGGCGGGGACGCCGGGGACGTCACTTGCTGTAGCTGTAGGCCTGGTAGCCGTCGGACGCGCTGCGGCGTACGTGGTTCATCACCAGGCCGACCACGTGGCATCCGGTGGACTCCAGTCGGCGGGCCGTCCGCTCGAGGTCGGACCGGTCGGTCTTGCCCTCGGTCGCCACGATGATCGCGCCGTGGGTGAGGCTGCCGAGGATCGCGGTGTCGGGGGTCGACAGGACGGGTGGCGTGTCCAGCAGGATGACATCGGCCAGGAGGTGGAGCTGGTCCAGCACCGGCTGCATGCCGGGACTGTCGAACAGCTCACTGGGATTGTCCCGGTGGACGCCCACCGGCAGGAGCTGCAGGCCGTCGATGCCCGTCTCGACGAGGTGGGCACTGACCGCCGTCTCCTCGAAGTCCGAGCGGCCGCCCCGACGCCGCGACCGGCGTGATGCGGCCGATCCCCCCCCGGGCCGGGTGCCCTCGGTCAGGTCGGCGGGTCCGTCGCCCGGACCGTCGACGGGCTCGGCCTGCTTCCAGTTGGCCTTGATGAGATCGGAGAGACCCGGCCGGTCGGCGGCCTCGAGTCCGAACGCCTCCTCGAGCCGTGGGCGTCGGAAGTCGGCGGACACCACGATCACCCGGGCCCCGGTCAGGGCCCACGAGGCGGCGAGGTTGGCCGTGACGAACGTCTTGCCGTCGCCCGGCT
Source organism: Acidimicrobiaceae bacterium (assembly GCA_003157945.1). The sequence goes on from PMFY01000223.1 coordinate 875, forward strand.
CGGGGCTGGTGACCACGAGGATCGGGCTCTGCTGCTCCACGAGCAGGACGCGCAGGCTGGTGCGCAGGTCGCGCACCGCCTCGGACAGGGACGACTGGGGCGACTGGACGAGGGCGATGGAGACCTCGCCCTTCTTCACCTCGGCGTCCTGGGGCAGCTCGCCCAGCAACGGCCCGTCGATCACCGATTCGATGTCGGGGTCGAGTCGGAGGCGGTCGTCGAACTGCTCGCGGATGAAGGCGATGCCGCACCCGAGCAGGAGGCCCGTGATCAGGCCGATGGCCTCCAGCTTGGACTTGGAGAGCCCGGTGGAGGCGCCCGGTTGGGCCGCCACCTGGATCGTGGCGTAGGGGCCACCGGCCTGCAGGGTCGACTGCGCCGTCTGGAGTGTGCTGTACGTCTGGGTCAGGGCATTGATCTGGGCGTTCAGCAGCGCGTTCGCCGACGTGGCGTTGGCGTTGGACGCGGGCAGCAGCTGACCCTGGAGGGAGGCGATCTTGATGCTGGTCGCCTGCAGGATCAGGTTGTACTTCTCGACCTGTGCGTTGACATGGTTCTGGACGTCGTCGACGAAGGCCTGGGCGAACGCCGTCGTGACGGCCTGGGCCTCCTCCGGCGAGGATCCGGTGCCGGTGATCGTCAGGGCGCCGGACGTGGCGTCGACGGTGCCGGTCACCTGGCCGCCGAGGTCGGAGGGATGGGCGTTCTTGAGGGACTTGGCCGCGGCGATCTGCACCGCGGAACTCGAGAGCTCCTGGACCGGGTCCGACAGGGTGAAGCCCGAGCCGGACGAGGCGGCCTGGCTCGGGGCGGTGATCTGGATGAGCGCGCTCGACTGGTAGGTGGGCGTGGTCAGCTTGGTGTAGCCGAGCGCCACCGCGACGCAGACCACGACGCTGACGATGATCGTCAGCTTCCGGGTCCACAGCGTCTTGAGCATCTGTTGGAAGGTCACCGCACACTCACTTTCGGCGGGCTCGGGCAGGACCCAGGATACGAGGGCACGTGGCCTGGGAGTGAAAGGGTCGGAGGGCCGGACCGGACCCGGGTCGGTGACAGCGCACGACCCGACCGCCAGGCCGCCGTCACCCCCGTGCTCGTTGTGTCGACTGCGCTAGGCACGCGTGACCGTCCTCGTCCTCGTCGTCGGTCCGCCCACGGCGGGGCCGACGTGTCGCGCCGGGCTCGGTGCCCGGTCACACCTAGCGTCGTCAGAATTGCGGGAGACCTTGAGATCCTCCCATTCGGTGCCGATGGGGGAGAGGACGCCCCCTCCGGGACCGATCCCGACGGGGAACGACCGCTACGATTCATCGGGCGTCCACGGAGTCCCGACCGACACCCCACGAGGCCAATGACCGTTCCCCCGACGCACCGATGAGCCCCCGTACCGAAGTGGACGCCCGGCGCGCCCGGACCGGACCGCGGGCCTGGGAGCGGTTCGCCGGGCCGGCGGCCACGTGGCTGACGGTGTTCGTGCTCGCCGCCGTGGTCGGCGTGACCACGTCGGTCAACGCCCTCGCCGGTCTCGTCCTCGCCGGTCTCGTCCTCGCCCTGGGCATCTTCGTCATCGACCCCATCTTCCTGGCCGTCCTGGTGCTGCCCGGCTCGGTCCTCGTCCAACGTGTGGGCGGCGGGAGCGTCAACCTCAGTGTGACCGATCTCGTGACCTTCGCGGCTGCCCTCATCTGCCTGTTCCACGTGGAGTGGTCGCGGGCGACGCACCTGCGCAAGTTCCTCCTGGGCATCGTCTGGTATCAGGCGATCCTCATTCTGGTGGTGGTGGCCCACCCGTTCCGGGGCGACATCATCGAGTGGTTCCACCGCTTCTCCTACCTCGCCGGTGCTGCACTCGTCGGATGGGTCGTCGGCTACCGGGGCCGGGCCCGCCAGTCCATCCGAATCTACCTCTGGACCGCGACCGGTCTCGCCCTGCTGGCCATCGAGAACTCGGCCGCCCACGGTCTCCAGCCGGCGCAGTGGGGTCAATGGCAGAAGAACCTCATCGGCTCGGTCATGTGGGTGGCGTCCGTGATCGCCCTGCTGAACCCGCCGTGGGTGCGTATCCCCAGGATCGAGCGCCGGGTCATCGTCTCGCTCTGCCTCCTGGGACTCCTGGCCTCGCAGTCACGGCAGTCCGGGATCCTCCTGGTGGTGGCCGTGGCGACCGGACTGCTCCTCAACTCGCACGTGCGCGGCCGGTTCAAGACCCTGGTCTTCATCGGCGTACCGGCGCTGGCGCTCGTCTACTACAGCATGAGCCTGGCGTTCCGGAACAATCCCGAATTCAACTCCGTGGCGATCCGGTTGGGCCAGATCAGTGCGGCGATCCACGTGTGGCACGACAGCCCGGTCTTCGGCCTCGGGATGCGCTTCTACAACCTGCCCCAGTACGTCTACGTGACGGCGCCCCCCAATTCGCTGGTCGACAACCTGGCGTCGACCGGCGTGGTCGGCTCGCTCGCCTTCGTCTTCCTGGTCATCGTCACCATGCGCGCCATGAACGGTGTACCGCGGATCTACGGGACACTGGGCCTGGCCATCCTGCTCGGCCACTACGTGGACGGGCTCTTCGACACCTTCTGGATCGGCGCCCTGTCCATCCCACCCTTCGTCATCGCCGGCATGTCGCTGGGGGTGGCCGACGCCGACCCGGACCTGGAACGGGTACCCGACCTGTTGGCCCGGGCTGCGGCCGAGCGTCACCTCCCGGCGCACCGGGCCACCCGACGACCCGTCCGCCAGCCGACGGTCGACGCCGCCCGTCCCTCCGTGCC
>PMFY01000070.1 GCA_003157945.1 Acidimicrobiaceae bacterium
CCCACCAGCCGTTCCGCAAGGGGGAGTCCTACGACGAGCAGCTCGGCGAGGCCACCCGGAAGGACATCGGCGAGACCCGTTGGAACAAGCGGGTGATGAAGGCCATCGACAACATGCGCTCCCTGACGCTGTTCGACCACCTCTACATCGGCGGGGGGAACTCGCGTCGGGTCCTCCGTCGCCACCTGCCCGACGACGTCACCGTGGTGGACAACACGGCGGGGATCCTCGGTGGGATCCGGCTGTGGGTGCCCCTCCACGGCGGAGCCCCGGAGGGCTGACCGGGTCCCGCCGACCGCCCGCCCGACCGGCGCCGGCGGGCGGTGTCCCGACGGGTCGCCCCGTCAACCCTGCCAACGGCGCCAGCGCCGCTCGACCACCTTGAGGTCCTTCTTCCAGCCCGCGCGCGCCTCCCGCGCCCGGTCGCGCTGGGCGCCCACCAGGCGCTCGGCGGCGTCCGCCAGTTCGGGCTGCTCGTCGGCCAGCGCCTCGAGCCAGCCGATGGAGAAGACCACGTCGTGGAGCCCGCCGAGCTTGCTCTGGAGTCGCTCGGCCGCCCGGGCGGTCTTGCGGGCCGGACCCCCCTCCACCAGGGCCACGGTCTCGGCGCCGTAGCGGAGGTCCTTCAGGCGGATCCTCAGCTGGTGGAGGTGCACGTCGGACGGGTCCTTGCGGGCCGTGCGGGCCGCACCCCGCAGATCGTGCCAGGCGCGGTGGAGCATGGTCGGGAGGACCTCGGAGGCCGGCTTGGCGGCCTTCGACTTGAACGCCGGACCTTCCCACAGGACCATCATCTGCTCGGTCAGCTGGATCCGCCGCGGCCCGGCCCGCTCGGCCGCCAGCACCCGTTCGACCTCCTGGCGCTGCCAACCGATGACGGCACCGAGTCGGGCCACCTCGGTGCGGTCGAGCACCTCGGGACCGTGCTCGTCCACCAGGGTGGCCAACAGGTCGAGGTCCCGGGAGTGGCCGAGGGCGTTGCCGTACCAGGCGAGCTCGGCCCGCAGGGCGGTGCCCCAGGCCGGGTCGAGGAGGAGGCGGAACGTGCGCAGGTTGGATCGGATGCGGCGCATGGCCACCCGGCTCTGGTGGATGCGCTCGGTGCGGTCGGGGTGCCGCCCGGTGCCTTTCAGCGCCCCCCCGGCCGACTGGGCCCACAGCGGACGCGTGTCCGTCGCCAGGGAGCGCGCGTCGACCGTGGCGGTGGGGCCGGGGTCATCCGCCGGCCCGTCGTCCCGGTCGTTGAGCAGGAAGGTGCGGGCGGCCATGGCCAGGACCCGGTGGAGGACGATGCCGGCCGTCGGGTCGGGCAGGAAGTCGTCGACGGCCGGTGGGGCGTCGCCTGACGGTGCCGCGGCGGGGTCCGGTCCCCCGTCGATCTCGTCGTCGAATGGATCGGTCGTCATGGGCCTGCCTCCACGCCCAGCCTACGGGGGTGTGACACCCACGTGGGAGGGCGCCGCGGCGCGGCACCGGGGCCGCGCGCGCCCGACGTCGCCGGGCCGCGGCCCGCACCCGCCGCGGACCCGGCCGGTACCCTGTGGCCATGCGCGCCGTGACCATCGTCGACGGGGACCTCCACTGGTCGGAGCACCCCGATCCCAACCCCGGGCCGGGCGAGGTCGTGGTGGCCGTGGCCGCCGCCGGGCTCAACGGGGCCGACATGCTCCAGCGCCGGGGACACTACCCGGCGCCTCCGGGCTGGCCGCAGGACATCCCGGGCATGGAGTTCTCGGGCACGGTGCTGGAGTGTGGCGACCGGGCCGTCCGCTTCGCGCCCGGCACCCGGGTGATGGGGATCTGCGGGGGCGGCGGGCAGTCCGAGCGGGTCGTGGTGCCCGAGTCGACCCTCCTCACGGTGCCCGACGGCGTGGACCTGGTGGCGGCGGGTGGTTTCCCGGAGGTCTTCTGCACGGCGCAGGACGCGTTGTTCAGCCAGGCCGACCTGTGTGAGGACGACACCGTGCTGATCTCGGGGGCGGCGGGTGGTGTCGGTACCGCCGCCGTGCAGCTCGCGGCGGTGGCCGGCGCCCGGGTGGTGGCGACGGTGCGGAACCCCGACCACCACGACCGGGTCCGGGCCCTGGGAGCCGACGAGGTGATCCTGCCGGACCAGGTGGGTGACCACGGTCCTTACGACGTGTCCCTCGAGCTGGTCGGTGCGCCCGGTGTCGAGGCCGTCCTGCCCCACCTGTCCAAAGGGGCCCGGGTCGTGGTGATCGGCGTCGGGGCCGGGGCGCGGGCCCAGGTCAACCTGTTGGCGCTGATGGGGTCCCGGGCCACCATCGGTGGCTCCACCCTGCGGGCGCGGACCGCCGAGGAGAAGGCCGAGGTGGCCTGGCTGGTCGAGAGTCGGGCCGTCCACCTGCTCGGGACCGGTGCCGTCACCGTGCCGGTGGCTGCCACGTTCCCGATGACGGAGGCCGCCGCGGCCTACGAGCGGTTCGCGGCCGGCGGCAAGCTGGGCAAGATCATCCTGGTGAACGGGTCGTGAACGACGCCGCGGACCCCTGGCCGAGGGACGCCCCGCACCGATGACCGGCCAGCTCGTGCTCCGCCACGACGCCCACGGGCTGGCGACTCTCACGCTCAACCGGCCGGAGAAGCTCAACGCCCTCACCCCGTCGATGTTCGTGGAGCTGCGCGCCCACGTCGACGCCCTGGCCGGGGACCCGTCGATCGGGTGCGTCGTGCTGCAGGGTGCCGGCCGGTCGTTCTGCGCCGGCCACGACCTCGAGGCCATCGCCACCGGCGAACGGGCACCGAGCCGCCACTTCGAGCCGGAGACGGTGGACGCCCTGGAGGCCCTGCCCCAGCCCGTCATCGGCCGGCTCCACGGACACTGCTTCACCGGGGGACTCGAGCTGGCGCTGGCCTGCGACGTGCTCGTCGCCGCGACGTCGACGACCCTGGGCGACACCCACGGCCAGTGGGGCCTGGCCCCCGTCTGGGGCATGTCGGTCCGCCTGCCCGAGCGGGTGGGCCGGTCGACGGCCAAGCAGCTCATGTACACGAGCAGGCGGGTGGCCGCCCCCGAGGCGGCGGCCATCGGCCTCGTCGACGTCTGCACCCCCGACGACGGCCTGGACGGGGCCGTGGCCGCCCTCGCCGCCGAGGTGCTGGCCAACTCGTGGGGCACCAACCACATCGTCAAGCGGCTGATCGCCGACCGGGGCGGGCGGACGCGGGCCGAGGCCCTGGTGCACGAGCGGACCATGCCCTACGGCATGCCCGAGGACGCCGCCGAACGGATGCGCCGCGGCGGACGCTGACGTGNNGCCTACGCCGAGGTCGTCCACCGGACGGCCAACGGCGAGGGGGTCGGGGCCAGGTGGAGCACCGGGCAGCGGCGTGACGGGATCCGTGCGGGCGACCGTGGCTATCTCGTCCGGACCCGCGACGCCCGGGGGATCGTGGCCGGCGCCACGTTCGACGGCGGCATCCTCGAGGATGCCCACTGGGACGGGTCCGGTCGTCCGTGGCCCTATGCCCCGCTGATCTGGGACACCCTGGTCGACCCGCGCCAGCGACTGCGCGTCGAGGACCTGAAGCGGCGCGTCCCCGAGGTGCCCTGGGACCACCTGCGCGGCTCCGGGGTGCGGGTGCCCGAGGTCGCCGAAGGTCGGCTCGAGCGTCTGTGGAGGTCGCACGTCGACGGGCTGGAACGCTGTTCGCCCGGCGAGGTCGTCGACGACTCCCTACCGGAGGGAGCGCGGTCCACCGTGTCCGTCAACCGGTTCGAACGCGATCCCGTGGCGCGGCGGGCGTGCATCGACCGGTGGGGTGTGGACTGCTCGGTCTGCGACTTCAGCTTCGGCCGGGCCTACGGCAACCTGGGTACCGGCGTCATCGACGTCCACCACGTGACACCCGTGGCCCGGCTGGGGCCGCACTACCGCCTGGACGCCGAGCGCGACCTGCGACCGGTGTGCGCCAACTGCCACGCCATGCTCCACGCCACCTACCCCGGGCTCACCATCGGCGAGCTCCGCCGC
>PMFY01000242.1 GCA_003157945.1 Acidimicrobiaceae bacterium
CCACCGGCACGCCGAGCCGCTGGATCTCTGCCCACAGCGGGTCGTAGGCGGGGTGGTGCCATGGCCGCCGGTTCACCGCGGCGGGCGCCAGGAAGATGGCCTTGAAGCCGAGCTCCTCGACGCAGCGCCGGGCCTCGGCCACCGCGCCGGGGACGTCGTGCGGCGCCACCATGCCGGCGCCGAACATCCGGTCCGGGGCGTGATCGCAGAAGTCCTTGAGCCAGTCGTTGTAGGCGCGGGCGATGGCAGAGGCGAAGGCGGGCTCGAGTCCGTCCGGTCCGACCGCCTCGGTCGAATCGAGGCCGAGGACGAACAGCCCGCGCGACGGAAAGAGGACCGCGAGGTCGAGTCCCTCGCGGTCCATGGCGGCCAGCTGTGACGCCGCGTCCCACCCGCTCGCCTCGGCGGCGGCGTACACGCTCTCGTGTTCCGGTCGCCAGCCACGCCTCGGTGCGTCGATCGGCTGCGGCTTCACGGCGCCCAACCGCAGGAGCGTGTGGTTCTTCACCCGCACACGCATGTCGCGGGTGATGTCGGTCAGGCCCTTCGGCGCCGCGTGCCGGTACTCCGGCGCGATGTAGCGCTCCCAGAGGTCCGGTGGCTCCATGATGTGGAGGTCACTGTCCGCGATGACGTGATCCCTGATCGCCATGTGGTTACCGTAACGGAGATGGGCGTCGAATCCCGGGGAACCAGAGTCGGGGCCGTCGTTCCGGCCTACGTGCGCACGACCGGGCTGCAGAACTGGAACCGCTACGCGGCCGTGAACGACGAGTTCATCGACATCCACATGGACGACGAGTCAGCCCGGGCGGTCGGCATGCCCGGTGTGTTCGGGATGGGCAATCTCCGGATCGCCTACCTCCACAACATGCTGCACGACTGGGTCGGTGACACGGGCGACATCGCCGAGTTCCGCTGCGAGTTCCGGGGCACCAACCTGAAGGGCGATATCCTCACGGGGCACGGCACCGTCACGGGCGTGGCGGATCGGCTCGTATCCCTCGACCTCGGTGTGACCAACCAGGACGGAGCGGAGACCACGCCGGCGACCGCCACGGTCGTGCGCTTCGAGGACGGCCGGGCCGAGATGCCCGAGGAACCCCAGCCGTCGGCACCCAGTGGTGGGGCGTCGCCCGGTACGTTCCTGACGCAGGAGACCATCGACAGGATCGGTCGCACGCTGGCGCCGGTCGCGGCGCCCGCCGTCGGCGTCAACGACATCGCCCGTTGGGCGACGGCGACCTACTGGCCCGTGCGCCCGCCGGCGGCCTACGTCGACGCCGATGCGGCGGCCTCGACGCCGTGGGAGGGCATCGTCGCCCCGCGGGACTTCGACCCGTTCGCCTGGATGCCGGACCGGCCGTGGAGTGGCGACTGGCTCCTCGGCATGGGGATCGAGCCGGGCCGGCGGGTGCTGAACGGCGGCCAGTGGAACCGCTATGCGGCGCCGATCCGGCCGGGTGACGTGATCTCGGTGGTCCGGCGCTTCGTCGATGTCGTCGAGCGCGAGACGAAGCGCGGTCCGATGGTGTTCTTCACCAGTGAGTTCCGTTGGACCAACCAGGACGGTGCGCTCGTCCGCCTCGCGGAGCAGACCACCATCTACTACTGAGGCCGTCACACCGTGATGCCGAAGACCTCGGCGGCGACGGTGAGGGCGTCGTTGGCGGCCGGCACTCCGGCGTAGACGGCGACCTGCATCAGTACCTCGACCAGCTCCTCCTGCGGGATGCCGAGGTTACGGGCGCCGGCGAGGTGGCCGCGCAGCTCGCCGGTGCGGCCGAGGGCGGCGAGCATGGCGACGGTGATGAGGCTGCGGTCGCGCAGGGGCAGCGCGTCGCGCGACCAGATCTTGCCGAACGCGGTCTCGGCCACCCAGGCGTAGAAGTCCGGGGCCAGCTTGGCGGCCGGTCGGGGGGTGCCGCCGCTGGCCATCTGCGGCCACAGCGTCGCCTGGATCTCGCGACCGGTGTTCAGGTCCTCGTCAGTCATGTCAGTCGACCCCCTCGAAGATGTTGACCGTGCAGACGCTTCCGCCACCGACGCAGTGGGCGAGTCCGAACCGGGCGCCCTCGACCTGACGGGCGCCGGCCTCCCGTCGGAGCTGGAGTGCGAGCTCGTGGACCATCGCCACCCCGGTCGGACCACCGGGGTGGCCGCGGGCGATCAGGCCGCCGTCGGTGTTGAACGGGATCCTCCCACCCAGCGCGGTCTCGCCGCCCGCCACGAGCTTGTCGCCCTGGCCCGGCTCGCAGAAGCCGAGCAGCTCGTAGTACTCGAGCTCCTCGTTGGCGAAGGCGTCGTGGCACAGCGCGAGCGAGATGTCGTCGGGGCCCACACCGGCTGCGTCGTAGGCCTCCTGCCCGGTGGTCCGGGTCATCGTGGGTGGGCCGACCACGGGCCCGAGGAAGGCGTGGCCGGGCGAGTAGGCCTCGCTCTGCGCGGCCGACGACAGGCAGCGGACGAGCCGCCGGTCGGGGAAGCGCCGACGGACGAAGTCCTCACCCGCCACGATGACGGCGGCGGCGCCGTCATCGGCGGGGCAGCACATCATCGCGGTGAGCGGCTCGGCGATCATCCGCGACGCCATGACCTCCTCGACGGTCACGGCGTGGTCGGGTTGCCGGTGGGCCAGCGGGTTGAGGGCGCCGTGGTTCCAGTTCTTGGCGGCGATGGCCGCGAAGGTCTCGGGTGCGGTGCCGTAGTCGTGCATGCGCCGTTGCGCCCACAGGGCGAAGAAGGCGGCCGGCAGGATCGACGCGTCGAGCTGGTCACGCCCCGCCCCGCGGCTCATGCTGCCCGAGGTGGACCCTCGCCCGGCCACGTCGGTCATCTTGTCGAAGGTGAGCGCCATGGCGACCTCGGCCCGACCGGAGGAGACGGCCCACGCCGCCTCCCGGAACGCGAACAGGCCGGTGGCCGACGCGTTCTCGATGTGGGTCACCGGCAGGCCGGTCAGGCCGAGCTCCTTGACGGCCTTGACGCCCACCTGGTGCTGCAGTCCGAGGTAGCCGACGAACACCTCGTCGATGTCGGCCAGGGTCAGGCCGGCGTCGTGGAGCGCCAGCAGACCGGCATCGCGCGCCAGTTCGACGGCCGGCACGTCGCGGTACATGCCGAAGCGCAGCTGACCCACGCCGGCGATCGCGGTGCCCTCGAACCTCACCGGTCCGCCCCCACGGGCGTGAACCGGTAGATCACCACGTCGTTCCCGTCGGCGTCCTGGCGCAGCGTCTCCAGGCCGAGCTCGAGCTGCATGCCGATCGAGAAATCGCCCGGCGCACCCATGAGGATCGCCTGGACGCGCGGCCCCTCGGCGAGGTCGACCTGGCCGACCGCGTACTCGCTCACCTCGGCGTCGGTCTTGGCGAACAGCGGGACGTGAACCCACGTCCACGTGTAGAGCGTGCCGCTCGTGCTCAGCAGCACGTCGTCGGTCCCCTCGTGCAGGCACTTCGCACACACGAGCCGGCGTGGGTAGAACACCTCGTCGCACGCCGGGCACCGGCTTCCGCGGAGCCGGACCGGTGCGTCGTCGCCGTCGGTGACCTCGAAGTAGTCGGCGATCGGGACGCGGGCCACTACGCCTCCTCGTCCTTCGGGGTGATGGTGAGCTCGATGCCGCTGCGCGCCTCGGCCTCCAGCACGAGGTCGCTCCAGTCATGGTCGCCCAGGCCCCGTGCGACGGCGTCGCTCAGGAAGGCGAGCGTCGCTCCGGCGACCGGTGTCGGCACGCCCTGCGCCGTCCCCAGCTCGCCGATCAGGCGGGCATCCTTGGCCGCGAGCCGCAACGAGAACTCCGTCGGCCGGCCCCGGGTGTTGATCCCTTCGATGCCGCGATCGAGGAAGTAATTCGACGGACCGCTGAGCTTCACGATCTCGGTGGCGGTGCGGACGTCGATGCCCGCCCTGACGGCGAGCGACACGGCCTCGAACGCCGCGATCGCCCCGCTGAACGCCAGCAGGCTGTTGGCCAGCTTCATGGTGGTGCCGGCGCCGACCGGGCCGAGGTGGAAGGTCGCCCGCCCCAGCGAGTCGAGCAGCGGCAGCACGGTGGCGACGGCGTCGTCCTCGCCCCCCACCATGAAGACCAGCCTGCGGTTGACGGCGCCGACGTGCCCACCGGTGAGGGGCGCCTCGACGAACCGGTGGCCGCTCCCGGCCAGCTGCTCGGCGATGGCCTGGTTGCTCTCCGGCAGGGTGGTCGACAGGTCGCACAGGACGGCACCGGCCGGCGCGGCGGCCGCCCACTCGGCCGCCACCGATGCGACGGTGCCCGGATCCGGCAGGGAGGTGAAGGTCACGTCGCTGTCGGTGGCGACGTCGGTGACCGAGCTACCCCGGGCGGCGCCTTCGACCGATGCCACACGCCCGGGGTCGAGGTCGAACACGGTGACCCGGTGCCCGTCGGCGACGAGGTTGCGCGCGATGGCACCGCCGATGTTGCCCAGACCGATGACGCCGACCCCGCTCATCGACCGGTGCTCCCTGGTGCCGCCCACCCGCACATGCCCGCCATCCTTACCGAAAGTGGCACTACCATGCGCCGCGATGGATCCCGCTGGTCAGCACCTCCTGGCGCACGCCGCCGCCGACCCCGAAAAGGCGGCCGTCGTGATGGGTGCCACCGGGGCGACCCGCACCTATGCCGAGGTCGCGGACGCATCCGGGCGGCTCGCCCGGGCCCTCCACGACCGTGGGCTGCGGAAGGGCGACCACGTGGCGGTCCTGCTCGACAACCAGCCCGAATTCTACGACGTCATCTGGGCGGCGATCCGGTTGGGTGCCTACGTCACGCCGGTCAACTGGCACCTCGTCGCCGCCGAGGCCGGATACATCGTCGACAACTGCGACGCCGCCGCCGTCATCGTGGCCAGCAGCCTCGCCGACGTCGTGCTCCAGATGGAGCCCTACATGGGGAAGGTCACCTCGAGGATCTGCGTGGACGGCGACATCCCCGGATTCGACCGGCTCGAGGACGTGATCGCCGGTGTCGAGCCCGGCCTCGGCGATGCGGAGGCCGAGGGCGGGTGGATGTTCTACTCCTCAGGCACGACCGGTCAGCCGAAGGGGATCCTGCCGCCGCTCCCGACNNAGCACCGTCTACCTGTCGCCCGGCGCGCCGCTCTACCACGCCGCACCCGCCGGTTGGACGTACGGCACCCAGCGACTCGGTGGCACCGCGATCGTGATGGAGCGCTTCGAGCCGCTCGAGGTGCTGGCGGCGATCGAGCGTCACCGTGTCACGCACGTGCAGTTCGTGCCGACGCACATGATCCGCCTGCTGAAGCTGTCCGACGAGGAACGCTCGCAGTTCGACCTCTCATCGCTGCGGGTCGTCGTGCACGCCGCCGCCCCCTGTCCGGTCGAGACGAAGCAGCGCTTCATCGAGTGGGTCGGCCCGATCCTCCACGAGTTCTACAGCGGATCCGAGGGCGCCGGCCTGACGTACATCGACAGTGCGGCGTGGCTGGAGCATCCGGGCTCGGTGGGGAAGTCGATGACGGGCCAGATCCACATCGTGGGCGCCGACGGCGAGGAGGTGCCGGTCGGCGAGGAGGGCGAGGTCTGGTTCTCCACCAACCGGAGCTTCGAGTACTACCACGAGCCCGAGAAGACGAAGGAGGCGTGGGACCGGCGCGGCTGGTCGTGGATGGGTGACGTGGGCCGGGTCGACGACGAGGGCTTCCTGTACCTCACCGACCGGGCGTCGAACATGATCATCAGCGGGGGCGTGAACATCTATCCGCGCGAGATCGAGGACGTCCTCGTCGTGCATCCCCTGGTCGACGACGTCGCCGTGCTCGGCGTGCCCGACCCCGACATGGGCGAGCGGGTGACGGCGTTCGTCCAGCGCGCCCCCGGAGCCGACATCGACGGCGACGAGCTCATCGCCTGGTGCCGAGCGCGGATGAGCCACTTCAAGTGCCCGAAGGAGGTGCGCTTCGTCGACGAGCTCCCGCGGCTACCGACGGGGAAGCTCCTCAAGCGCAGGCTGCTGAGCCGAGCTGAGCCGAGCTGAGCCGAGCAGGACCGGACGCGTCATGAAACGATGACGCAGCTGTCGGATCGACGGGAGGACCCCATGGGTGGAAGTTGTCAGGGACGGGTGGCCATCGTGACGGGTGCAGGCCGGGGTATCGGCCGTGAGCACGCCCTGATGCTGGCCGCCGAGGGTTGCCAGGTCGTGGTGAACGACCTGGGCGGGGGCGCCGACGGCCACGGCGTCGACGCCGGACCGGCCCAGGAGGTCGTGGCGGAGATCGTGGCCACGGGGGGCGAGGCGGTCGCCGACGGCTCGGACATCACCGACTTCGCCCAGGCCGGCCGGCTCGTCGCCCGCGCCGTGGACACCTTCGGCCGTCTCGACGTTCTGGTCAACAACGCCGGCATCCTGCGCGACCGGATGATCTTCTCCATGGACGAGGCCGACTGGGACGCGGTCATGAGCGTCCACCTCAAGGGTCATTTCTGCCCGACCCGCCATGCGGCCGCCTACTGGCGGGAGCGGTCCAAGGCCGGCGAGGCGGTCGACGCCCGCATCATCAACACCGCCTCTCCCTCGGGCCTGTTCGGCAACGTCGGGCAGGCCAACTACGGCGCAGCCAAGGCCGGCATCGCCGCCCTCACCACGGTGTGTGCACTGGAGCTCGCCCGCTACGGCGTGACGGCGAATTGCCTGGCGCCGACCGCCATCACGCGGTTGGTGGTACCGGTCATGGGGGGCGAGGAGAACATCCCCGAGGCCACCCGGGAGGCATTGGCGCCGCGGTGGGTCGCCGCCGTCGCGACCTGGCTGGCCGGCCCCGCGTCCCGCGGGGTGACCGGTCGGGTGTTCGACGTGCGGGGCGACAAGGTCGCCGTCGTCGAAGGCTGGCACCGCGGGCCCGAGGGCACCAACCCCGGGACGCCCGACGGCGTGGGTGCCGTGCTCGCCGGGCTGGTCGCCCAGGCTCGCCCGAACGCCGACCTGAACGGGTACGACGACCCGGCGAGGTTCGTGCTCGAGGGGTGATCAGGACCCGTCAGGTCACCCTTCTTCGGGGGAGTCTGCGGCGTCCCAGGGCATGGACGCCGACACCCAGTGCGTGAGCCGCTCCTCCTGGTCGTTCCGGTGGAGATGGCGTGGAGGGGTGACGAAGGTGGCGTAGGGCGTGCAGCGGACGAGCACCCTGCCCTCCTCATCGCGCATGGCCTCGACCATCGGCCGGAACTCCGGACCCAGGGGCTCTCCCGACATGCGCTCCGCCACGGCCATCATCACGTCGGTCAGTGTCTCGTCATCAGGGTCGATGACTGCATTGCAGTAGACCTGGAGATAGGCGAACGGCCAGGTCTCATCGAGCACGCAGAGGCTGACCCTGCCGTTTCGGGCCACGGCCTTGGCCTTGGCCCGATCGCCCATGGTCGCAACCAGGAGGTCACCGTTTTCCGCGGGGACGTAGTACACGACCGACATGGCGGGGCCGTCGTGGCGGCGGCGGTAACCGTAAACACAGGTGCGGTGCGTGCGCACGAATTCTCGCCGCTCCGAAGGCAGGATGTCGCGGTCTGTGGGAGCCGTGAAGGGCTCGGTGGCGAGTGGAAGCAACATTTTCGGACGCTTCTCCTTGTCGGGATTGGGACGGTGTGGTTCTACGCCACGATGGTGAGTGTCAGCAGGGCGATGGCTGCCAGTCCAGTGATCGCCGCGGGAAGCAGGACCGCCGTAATGACTACGACTGCGGCGGCAGTCACGATGGCAAGAGGTTTGACCACGATTCCGGTCAGCAGACCCACCACAGCGGCGAACTCAGCGACGCCGATAAAGCGGCTGAGCCGCAAGCTAATCCCGAGGTGTGCGGCATTTTTGCGTGCGGTGCCGGTGCCGAGGTGATGGTTGCCCACGTGGCGCCCGTACCAGCGGAGTTCGCCGACGTGCGCGGCGAGCGGCTCGGCGCGCGGCGTGCCGTCCGGCTCGATGATGCGGTCCCTCCCACCGAAACCGCCGAGGAGCGCATTGGCCTCGAACTCCGCGACGATCCGCTCGGTCCAGTGCGGCGGCGGGACGGCGTCGTCGTCGGTGAACGCGACGATCGACGGCGTGGTGCGCGCGCCTTCGCTGTTCTCGATCACCTTGG
>PMFY01000050.1:0-376 GCA_003157945.1 Acidimicrobiaceae bacterium
GCCACGCTCGCCGCCCTGGCCACCCGGTACGGTGGGTCATGACCGTCGCTGATTTCCTGGACGAGGCCCACGTCGATCTGGCCACCATGCAACAGGTGCTGGACACCGCCCAGCGTGCACTGGACGTGGCGGAACGGGCGGAACAGGCCGGCCGACGGGCCCGGCGCCTGATCCGACGGATCGTTCTCGTGGTCGCCGTCGGACTGGTCGGCGCGGGCGCCGTCTACGCCGTCACCGCCGTCCTCGCCGACCGGCGTGCCACTCCCCCGGTGGCGTCGCCGGCCGGTCCCCGACAGAACGGGACCGCCGCCCCCGAAACCGGGACCACCGACTCCGTCACCTGACCCCTGGCGGGTGACTCGTCACCCGCCCCGCG
>PMFY01000050.1:479-641 GCA_003157945.1 Acidimicrobiaceae bacterium
TGCAGGCGAAGCGGACCTCGCACGACCGGCACATTCCCGGCAGCGAGTCGGCCTTGGCCTGACCGAAGGCCCGCTGCTGGGGCGACGTCACCAGCTCCACCATCGCCGTGGTGGTGATGTTCCCCAGGAGGTGGGCGGGCTCGACGAAGTGGTCGCACGAGT
>PMFY01000050.1:756-2750 GCA_003157945.1 Acidimicrobiaceae bacterium
GGGATGAACTGGATGAAGGTGATGCCCAGCTCATCGCGGAAGTATCGGTAGACGTCGAGCGGACGGTCCTGATTGGCCGCGTGCACCGTGCACAGGACGTTGACGTCGACCTCGTGCTTCCGGAGCAGCTCGAGCCCCCGCAGTACCTTGACCGACGTGGGACCACCCCGCTTGTCGACCCGGTACCGGTCGTGGAGGTCCGGGGGGCCGTCGATGCTGATCCCGACGAGGAACCGGTGCCGGGCGAGCAGTTCGCACCACTNNCCTGCCAGGCCACGGTCACCTCGCCGTCCGGCTGCGAGCCGAGGTACTGGCGGAGGTAGGACTCGAGCACGTCGTCGCCCATCCGGAAGCGGTCCCCGGGGTAGAGCGACTCCTTGGACAGGAAGAAGCAGTACTCGCAGTCGAGGTTGCAGATCGGCCCGGTCGGCTTGGCCAGCACGTGGAACGGGGTGCGGAGGGTGCTCGGCGGTTGGGCGGCACGCGTCCCGGCGGACCCGCGGCGGGTAGATGTCAGCTCGACCGGTGTGGACATGACGTCGGCTCCCTTCGGTCGAACCCTACCGTTCGCCGGTGGCGCGGCGGTCAGCCGTCGAGGTGGGAGCGCACCGCCGCCACGACGTCGTCGGGTGCGTCGATCTGCAGGAAGTGACCGGCTCCGGCGATGCGGTCCAGCGTCGCTCCCTCGATCTCGCCGGCCCACTGCTCCCCCCACTCGAAGGGGAAGACGGGATCGGCGTCACCGAAGATGACGTGGACCGGGAGGGGCCAGGTCCGCAGGTGGGCGCGGACCTCGGACTGGAGGTCGGCGTCGCCGAGTGCTGGTTCGGCGAACGGGATGCAGAAGGGGAACCGTCGGGCGCCCGCCTTCGACCTGATCCCGGTGAAGGGTGCGTCGAAGGCGGCGGCCACCGCGACCAGGTCGTGGCCGGGACGGCGCAGCGTGCCGGCCACGATGTTCCCCGTGGGCATGTCCCCGCCCAGGACGGCGGGGTCGACCGCCGCGGCACGCCAGTTGCGGACGCCCTCGGAGTACGCGAATCCGGGAGCGTGGAGCCACGTGTTGAGGATGAAGGCCCGCCGGTAGCGACCGAGGTCGGCGTCGGCCGTGCACAGGCCGATCGGTCCGCCCCAGTCCTGGACGACCAGGTGGATGTCGCGGAGGTCCAACGTGCGCACCAGGTGGTCGAGCGCCACCCGGTGGCGGGCGATGGTGTACCAGTCGTCGTCGGTCGGCTTGTCGGAGCGCCCGAAACCGAAGTGGTCGGGGACGACCACGCGGTAGCCGGCGGCGACCAGGGGACCGATCCAGTCCCGGTAGAGGTAGGCCCAGGTCGGCTCACCGTGGAGCAGCAGGAACGTGCCCCGCAGGGCCCCCGTCGGCCGCTCGTCCACGTAGTGCTGGCGCAACCCGTCGGGATGGGTCAGGTACCGGGGCTCGAAGGGCCAGTCGAGGGCGGCGAACCGTTCGTCCGGGGTGCGTACCGCGTCGGTCATCTGCAGTCCTCTCCCCCGGTCCGGGGCTCGAGCCGGACGGCTCGTACGTCACTATAGTGACAGCTGCACTGACAACATCACCCACGAACGCAGCCGATCCCCGACCGAGGACGACACCATGGACCCCGACCAGCTCCCCACCCTGTCCTACGGGACGATCGACCGGGAGTACGCCGGCCGGCTGGACGCCGCCGGCCCGGACGACGACGGACCGGTCTGGATGGTCAACCTCATGCGCTACCGGGACGAAGCGGTCTACGCCGACGGCCGGGAGACCGACCTCACCGGCCGCCAGGCCGACGACCGCTACGCACCGTTCGGGCCGTTCCGCACGGTCGGTGCCGAGCTGGTGTTCCTGGCCGACGTCGAGGAGCAGCTGGTCGGCGACGACCAGGTCTGGGACCGGATCGCCGTGGTCCGGTACCCGACCCGGCGGTCGTTCCTCGACATGCAGGACCTGCCGGAGTACGTGGCGCTGCACGAGCACAAGGACGCGG
>PMFY01000399.1 GCA_003157945.1 Acidimicrobiaceae bacterium
CCAACGTCGAGTACGGCCTGGTCATGCAGGAGCTCGAACGCGGCGACTCCGGCTTCCGCAGCTTTGTCAGCGTGCAGTCCGGCCTCGTCATGTACCCCATCTACACCTTTGGCTCCGACGAGCAGAAGAACACCTGGCTCCCGGCCCTCGCCAGCGGCGAAAAGCTCGGCTGCTTCGGCCTCACCGAGCCCGGATTCGGCTCCAACCCCGGCGGCATGACCACCACCGCCCGAAAATCCGGCGATGAGTACATCCTCAACGGCGAAAAAATGTGGATCACCTCCGGCACGATCGCCGACGTGGTCGACGTGGTCGCCTCGCTGGCCCTCATCGCCTGGGCGGTCGACGAGCTCGTCCGGGGCGTCAACCCGTGGCGGCGGATCCTCGGCGGCGGTGTCCTCGCCGCCGTCGGCGTCGACGCGCTCCTGCACTGAGTCCGGGTGTGGCCCGGAAGGGCGGCACGGCGGTGCGGTCCGCCGACGGTGGACGCTACGGCCCGGAGGCCCCGTGCAGTTCCGAGGCGATGCGCGCGACGATCACCTCCGCCGGTTCGGTGGTCACGGCCCGCCACCCCGCCCCGGCCCACAGGTTCGGGATGTCCGGATCCCCCGCCTCCGTGGCGGCGGCGCGTAGCGGCCGGGTGAGGTGGTGGACTTCGGGATAGGCCTCGGGGGCGGCGGCCGAGTACGTGACGGCGAACCCGTTCGCCAGGCCGCGCGCGTACCTCCCGCTGAACGCCCGCGTCAGCATCGTGTCGCGATAGGTCCCCTCCCGCAGTGCCCGTCGGTACGGTGCGGACGTGCCGGCCTCCGGACAGCAGAGGAAGGCCGTCCCCAACTGCACCCCGACGGCCCCCCGGCGCATCACGTCGGCCGCGTCCGGGCCCGTCATGATCCCGCCACCCGCCACCATCGGGACGGTGGTCGACGCCCGGACCTCGTCCACCAGGGTCGGCAGCGTCCGCAGGTTCGGCGACCGGTCGAGGAACGAGGCCTGGTGGCCGCCGGCCTCGGTGCCCTGCACGGCCAGGAGGTCGGTGCCGGCCTGCTCGGCGGCCTGCGCCTCGGCCGCCGACGTCACCGTCACGGCCACCGAGCAGCCGGCGGCGTGCAGGTCGTCGAGGACTCCGGCGTCGGGGCAGCCGAACGTGAAGCTCACCATCGACACGCGCTCGGCGGCGACGAGCGCCAACTTGTCGGCGTAGTCGTCGTCCTCCCAGCGGGGCTCGCCGAGCGGCACACCCAGCCGGTCCGACTCGGGTCGGAGCAGAGCGGCATAGGCCTCCACCGGTGCCGGATCGGCGGGCGTGCTCGGGCAGAACAGGTTGACACCGAAGGGGGCACCCGACAGCTGCCGCGTGGCGGCGAGGGTCGACCGCAACTGGTCCGGCGTGAGGTAGCCGGCGGCCACGAAGCCGAGGCCGCCGACCCGACCGACCGCGGCGGTCAGTGCGGGGGTCGACGGGCCACCCGCCATGGGTGCCTGGATGATCGGAAGTGCGCTCGGGAGGGGAGAGGCGTCCACGGGACTCCTTTCGTCGACCGTGGCCGTCCGGGCCCGTCTCGGCCGGACGCCCCGCCCATTGTGATCGATCGGAGCCCACGGAGCGGGCCCGGGGCCGGCGCGCGGGCGGGGGCCGGGCTCACCCCCGGGTGGCCAGGCGGACGAGCGGCGAACTCCCGAGCTGTCCGGCCAGGGCGGCGGTGCCCGGGCCCCGGTGCGCCACGGTCGCATCGAGGAACTCCGCCACGGAGCTGTCGAGGACCGGGGTCCACGGGGTCCCCCCGGCGATGGGTGGCAGGTGGTCCGCACCGAGGAGCGAGACGTACCAGGTGGGCCCGGGCAGCTGGCCGAACACGGTCTGGCTGGCGGAGTACGGCACGACGGAGTCGGCGGTCCCCTGGACCAGCAGCAGCGGCGCGGTGGACGGCGCCAGCGGGGCCGCGATCGGGTCCGGGGCGATGGCGACGATCGCCTGGACGCGGGGGTCCTCCGTCCCCTGCTCGTAGCCGACCTCGAGGGCCACGTCGGCTCCGTCGGAGTGTCCGACGACGGCGGTAGCCGACGGCTCGATCCGGTCCGCCGCCGTCGTGGCCTCCAGTGACGTGATCACGAAGGACACGTCGAGGGCCTCGTCGGGCAGGTCGGAGCGGTCCAGGCCGTACCCTCTCGTGGGGTCCTCGAGGGGGAACGACGGCGCGGCCACGACGTAGCCCGACGACGCCAGCGTCGAGCAGAACCGCTGGTACTGCATCGGACTCCGGTCGTACCCGTGGACGAAGACGACGAGCGGGTAGCGGCCCGGTGCGTCCGGTGTCCAGAGGTAGGTCGGCAGCGGCCGGTCCGGCGCGAGCTCCACCCCGTTGCTCACGAGCGGGCGGCTGTTGTCGACCAGCTGCTGCTCGGACAGGGTGACCGCCAGGTTCCGGAGGGCGGTCTCCGGACCGGTGGTGGTCGACGTGGTGGACGCGGTCGACCGCGTCGCGGTCGGTGCCGCGCCGGCGTGGCCGGGCCCCACCGTGGTGTCCGTGGGCCGCCGGGACGGCGGGGACGAGCCCGCCAGGACGAGCCCCACCGTGCCCCCGATCACCACGACGGCGACCACGGCGACCAGCAGGCGGCGGACGGCGTAGCGGGGTCCCGTACCGCTGCCGGTGCCGCTGTCGTCGTGGTTGGTGGCCCGGTCCGCTGTCCCCTACCGCCTCCGCCCGCCCCTCGCGGGTGGACGCGCCGTCGAGTCTCCCACCGACCTGCCGTCCGCCACCGTCGCGCCGGCTGCCGTGGACCCGGTCCCCGGCCTGTGCCACTGTGGAGGACGCCATCAGGCGCCGACCGGGTCCCGCCCGGGCGCACGATCCCGCCGGAGTCACCAGGAGTCGACATGACCATCGCCCCAGCCCAGCATGCACAGCACCGAGGAGCGGACGAGCTCCCCTTCGTGGAGATCGGCGGGGGCAACAAGCTCAAGGTGATCCAGGTCGACGTGGCCGAGGGCCTGTGGATCGTCGAGAACATCTTCCAGACCGGCTATGCCGTGCAGACCCATCGGCACACCGGGCCGGTCTACGCCTACACGATGTCCGGTGCCTGGAAGTACCGCGAGTACGAGTACGTCAACCGGGCCGGCTCCTTCCTGTTCGAGCCCGCCGGGTCGGTCCACACCCTAGAGTGCGTGGAGGACCACACCCGGGTGTGGTTCCAGATGTACGGGGTGAACCTCAACCTGGCCGAGGACGGCTCGATCGAGAGCGTCTTCGACGGTCCCGGCGCCCTCGAGGCCTACTACGCACTCTGTGAGGCCGAGGGATTCCCCCGGCCGGACGTGCTGGTCAGCTGATCCCGTCCCCACCGCGTACCGGGCGGCGCGGATGAGCGACACCGTCGATGCCGGCGACGTCGGCACGGCGGCCGGGCGGCTGTCCACGGTCGTCACCACCACCCCATTGCACGAGTCGGCGCGGCTGGGTGCCGCACTCGGCCGGACCGTGTGGCTCAAGCGCGAGGACCAGCAGGTCAGCCGGTCCTACAAGTTCCGCGGCGCCTTCACGCTCATCTCGTCGCTGACCCACGCGGAACGCTCCCTCGGCGTCGTCTGCGCCAGTGCCGGCAACCACGCCCTCGGGGTCGCCTACAGCTGCCAGCTCCTCGGGGTCCGTGCCCGGGTGTTCCTCCCGACCACGACCCCCCGACAGAAGCGCCAGCAGATCCAGGCCGTCGGCGGTGACCTGGTGGAGGCGGTGGTGGTCGGGCACACCTTCGACGCCGCCAGTGCCGCGGCGCTCGAGGACTCGGCGGCCACCGGGGCCATCTACGTCCACGCCTTCGACGACCGACGCACCATCGCCGGCCAGGGCACCGTGGCCGTGGAGATCACCGGGCGACTGGCGGAAACTGTGGGCACACTCGTCGTCCCCGTCGGCGGCGGTGGACTGCTCGCGGGCATGGCCACGTGGTTCCGGGCCCACTCGCCCACGACCCGCCTCGTCGGGGTCGAGCCGGCCGGCGCCCCGAGCATGACGGCGGCCCTGGCCGCCGGTGGCCCGGTGTCGATCGTGTCGACCGACCGCTTCGTCGAGGGTGCCGCCGTCGAGCGGGTCGGCGACCTCACCTTCCCCATCGTGCGCGACCTCGTCGACGAGGTCGTCACCGTTCCCGAGGGAGCCGTCGCCACCGAGATGCTCGAGCTCTACCAGGTCGACGGCATCATCACCGAGCCNNAGCCGCTACGCCGAGACGATCGAGCGGTCGTTGGTCCACCAGGGTCTGCGCCACTACTTCCTGGTGACGTTCCCCCAGGAGCCCGGCGCCCTGCGCCACTTCCTCGACGAGGTGCTCGGGGCGGGCGACGACATCGTCCTCTTCGAGTACGTGAAGAAGTCGAACAAGGACACCGGTCCCGCCCTGGTCGGCATCGAACTCGAGCAGCCGTCCGACCTCGTGGGCCTGCTCGGGCGCATGGACGTCAGTCCACTGTCGATCGAGCGCGTGCCCCCCGACTCACCCCTCTCGCTGTTCCTCACCTGAGCGGCGAGGCGCTCGGGCGCCGGGCCGCGAGCGAGGTCGGGGGGTTCCTCGCTCACGGCCCGGCAGGCCGGGGGAGAGGGCTCAGACCGGGACGTCGCCCTTGATCGTCACCCGCTGGATGACGCGGTGCTGGTCGCCGAAGTCGCCGACCACGGAGTGCTGGGTGGCCCGGTTGTCCCAGAAGCCGACGTCGCCCGCCGTCCAGTGGTAGCGGACGGTGAACTCGGGCTTCACCGAGTGCTGGTAGAGGAAGCTGAGCAGGGCGTCGCTCTCGGCCCGGCGCAGCTCCACGATGTGGGACGTGAACCCCGGGTTGACGAACAGGCCCTTGGCCCCGGTCTCGGGGTGGGTCCGGATCACCGGATGGACGACGGGCCGGAGCTCGACGAGCTCCTCGCCCTCCCACTTGCCCGGGCCGAGTCGGTCGAAGGCCGACTGGAAGGCGGCCTGCCCGTCGTGGACGGCCGTGAGCGTCTCGAGGAACCCCTGGAGGGTCGGGCTGAGGGCCTCGAAGGCGGCCTGCTGGTTGGAGAAGGCGGTGTCGCCCCCCGACGGCGGGACGACCACGGCCCGGAGGATCGATCCGAGCGGCGGCCGTTCGACGAAGGTGACGTCGGTGTGCCAGTCGAGACCCTGGGTCCGGGTCGAGACGTCGCCGTAGGAGGCGTAGAGCTCCCGGGCCTTCGAGTAGTCGATCTCGAAGACGTTCGGGTAGCCGTCGACACCCGGGATCACCGGATGGCCCTCGGTGAGCTCGCCGAACCAGGAGGCGAAGGCCAGGTGGGCCTCCTGGTCGAGATCCTGGCCCGGGAAGAAGACGACCTTGCGGTCCAGCCAGACCTTGCGGATCTCGGCCACCGTGTCGGCGTCGAGGTGGCGCAGGTCGACGCCCCGGATTTCGGCACCGATGTTGCCCGACAGGGGGGTCACGTCGAGCCTGGTCTCCGTGATGGCCATGGTGGATGTCTCCTGTTCGTTGCGGTGGATGGGTGCGGTCGGGCTCCGGGCCGGTTCCTCGTGGGCGGTCAGGCCCACGGCTACGTCGCCGCTACCGGGTCCGGCGAGGAGCCGGGAGCGTAGGGCGTCCAACCGCGGATGGGAACGGAGCCTAGGTGCCTCGATGCCGACGGCGACGTCGAGTGGGCGGCGTCCACCGGTGAGCACGGGGATGCGGTGGGTCGGTCGTACGGTCTCGTCGACGTCGTGGGTGAGGAGACCCGGGACGGTGGAGGGCACCGGGCCGAGGTGGAGCAACGTGCGGGCGGGCTGGGCATCCCCGTAGCCTATATAGCTGACCGACTTAGTCAAGTTTACCACCGGATCGGCTGTGACCAGGGGGGATGCTGCGATCCGGCGGCCCGAGGGGCCGGCGGGTGTCCGGCGCGGGGCCGACGCCGGGCTGTCAGCGCCGGGCTGCGCCCGAGGCCGCCGCCAGGCGGTGCAGCACGCCGGCGAGGTGGTCGACCTCCCCGGTCGTGTTGTAGAAGGCCAGGGAGGGTCGGACCGTCGCCTCCAGGCCGAAGCGTCGCAGGATCGGTTGCGCGCAGTGGTGTCCGGCCCGGACGGCGATCCCCTCGTCCCTCAGCGCCTCGCCGACCTGGGTGGGCGCGTAGCCGTCGAGCACGAACGAGAGCACGCTGGCCTTGTCCGCCGCCGTGCCGATCAGTCGCAGCCCCGGCACCTGCACCAGGGCCTGGGTCGCGTAGGCCAGGAGGTCGTGCTCGTACCGGTGGATGTTCTGGATGCCCAGGCGCTCGACGTACTCGAGCGCGGCATCGAGGCCGACGGCGTCGGCGATGTTGCCCGTCCCCGCCTCGAACCGCATCGGAGGATCCTGGAACGTGGATCGCTCGAGCGTGACGTCGGCGATCATGTTGCCCCCGGTCTGCCACGGCGGCATCGTCTCGAGGATCGTCTGCTTGGCGTACACGGCGCCGATGCCGGTCGGCCCGTAGATCTTGTGCCCGGAGAAGACGAAGAAGTCGGCGTCGAGTTCCTGCACGTCGACCCGCATGTGGGAGATCGACTGCGCACCGTCGACGAGCGCACAGGCGCCGACCCGGTGGGCCATGGCGATCACGTCGGCGATCGGCGTCACCGTCCCGAGCGCGTTGGACACGTGGGTCACCGACACGAGTTTCGTCCGGTCGGAGAGGAGGCGCTGGTACTCGTCGAGCAGNNTGGTGCTCGAGGTGGGAGATGACGATCTCGTCGCCCTCGTGGATGTTCTGCCCGCCCCAGCTCTGGGCGATGAAGTTGATGCCCTCGGTCGTGCCGCGGACGAACACGATGTCGTCCGGCGAGTCCGCACCGACGAACCGCGCCACGGTGGTGCGGGCCTTCTCGTAGGCGTCGGTGGCCCGGGCGGCCAGGTCGTGCGCGGCCCGGTGGATGTTGGAGTTCTCGTGCTCGTAGAAGTACGACAGCCGATCGATCACCGCGCGCGGCTTCTGCGTGGTGGCGGCGTTGTCGAGCCAGGTGATCTGCCGTCCGTTGATGCGCTCCGACAGGATCGGGAAGTCCGCCCGGACCGTGGCGACGTCGAAGATCGGTCGGACGTCCGGTGCCGACCGCCCGTCGACGGGCAGGAAGTACCGGTCGCCGTGGTCGGTGGGGCCGGGTTCGGCGGAAAGCTGGTGCGGTAGGACGGTCAGCAATTCGTGGAGGGCGCCTTCGTCCGGTGGGGAGGCGGGCGCCCCCGACGCGCCGAACGTGCCGGGGGTACCCCGGGCGGACGTCGCCTCCGCGAGGAAGTAGTACCCGGTGTCCGGGGACACCGACCCGCCGGGGCTGGACGGAGCTGTCGGTGCCGGCAGATCCTCGGGGATCGCCGGAGCCACCGGCGGAGTGGGTGCGGTGGGTGTGGTGGCCCGCGTGGGACCGCCCCCGATGGCGCCGGGATCCGGGTCCTCGAGGCGCGTGGGCGCGGCCCAGACGTGCTGGTCGACGTCGGAGATCGCCGGCGCCGGGACCGGCGGGTTCGGCAGGTCGACGAGGGACTGGGGGGCGACGGTGTGCGGGGGAGGGGTCAGGCCGACCGGTCGGTCGAGCCGCCCGAGCGCCGCCCGACCCGCCGGCACGGGCTCCCCGACGTCATGGCCGGGCACGGCACGGAACAAGTCGTTGGCCAGCGCGGCCAGTTGGCCCAGGTCGATCCCGGTGTCCGTCGCGCCGGTGTCGTCGACCCCCCGGTCCGGCGGCGGCAGGTCAGTGGTCACCGCGACCTACTTGCGGTACTTGGGCGCATAGTCGTGGTAGCGGTCGACGACGACGCCGTCGAGCACCGCCACGGCATCATCGGTGAGGATGGCGAGCGAGCAGTACAGCGAGATGAGGTACGACGCGATCGCGCTCCTGTTGATCCCCATGAAGCGCACGGAGAGCCCGGGGCCCTGCTCGCCGGTCAGGCCGGGCTGGAAGAGTCCGACGACCCCCTGGCGCTTCTCGCCCGTCCGGATGAGGATGATCTTCGTCTTGTTGCGGTCGACCGCGACCTTGTCGGACGGGACGAGGGGCACCCCTCGCCACGTCAGGAATTGCGAACCGAAGAGACTGACGGTGGGCGGTGGCACGCCCCGACTGGTGCACTCACGTCCGAATGCGGCGATGGCCAGCGGATGGGCGAGGAAGAAGGCCGGCTCCTTCCAGACCTTGGTGAGGAGCTGGTCCAGGTCGTCCGGGGTCGGTGGACCGGCCAGCGTCGAGATGGTCTGTTCGGGGACGACGTTCGCCAACAGGCCGTAGTCGGCGTTGTTGATCAGCTCGCCCTCCTGCCGCTCCTTGATCGTCTCGATGGTCAGCCGCAGCTGCTCCTTGATCTGGTCGTAGGGGCTCGAGTACAGGTCGGACACCCTCGTGTGGACGTCGAGAACGGTGGACACCGAATTGAGGAAGTATTCGCGGGGCTGCTCGTCGTAGGGCACGAACGTCTGCGGGAGCTCGGACTCGTCGCGCGGGGGGCAGGCGACATCGATGGAGTCGACGTCGACGACCTTGTTCAGACGGTAGATGCCCGCCTCGACGGGGACCCACTGGAGGAGGTGCACCAGCCAGCGGGGCGTGATGAGGGAGAGCTGCGCGGTCGTCTTGGTCGCGTTGGCGAGCTGCCTCGCCGCCGCATCGCTGAGGGCGACAGGTCCACTCGGGTTCGTTGCCATTGCACCGTCCTTTCCGATGTGCCGACTCGACGCACCACGCCCTTCTTACGACTTCCGGTGCCGACTTGTCGATTCACGAGCGGACACGGCAAGCGTGCGCCCGTCAGCGCGACGGGACCCGACTCGGCACCATCCGACCCAGGCGCCCGGGCCGTCCGAACCGGCCGTCCCGACCGGGCCCTGACAACCGACGCGCGGAGTGGGCGGATCGGCGCGCAGGGTGGGTCTGCGGTCCCGGACGTCAAAAAACTCTTGCAATTCGGGCGACTTTCCCTGTCAATGGGGGGTGCGGGCTGCCAACCTCCACGAAGTCCCGGGCAGAGCTTCCACCGGGTCCAGCCGCTGAACAATCGGGACAGAGAAAGCGGTGGACATGCTCGTTCGCATGGTGCAGAGGCTCGCGGTGACCGCGGTCGTGGGAATCGGATCGCTGGGCCTGGCGGGCTCGTTGGCGGAGATGTCGGCGACCTCGGCCGCGGCACTGGCCACCTGTACCGACAACTGGCAGGGGCCTTCGACCGGCACGACCGACTGGAACGCCAGCAGCGCCAACTGGTCGGCGGGGTTCCCGGGAAGTTCCAGCGTGGTCTGCATCGCGGAACCGGGCACCTACACCGTCGCCCTGACGGCCGGTGCCTCGATCAACACCCTCGAGGTGGGCGGCGCCGTCGGCGCCTTCCCGACGGTCCTGGTCGACGGGACAGCGGGCAGCGAGAACCTGACCTTCGGCGCGCCCAGCACGATCGAGGCCGGCGGCACGCTCACCCTCGATCCGACTTCGGTCGGCAATGTCGGGATCAACGGCGGCTCCGGCAGCCTCACGGTCCAG
The DNA here is from genome assembly GCA_003157945.1 of Acidimicrobiaceae bacterium. The sequence continues at coordinate 9,511 of PMFY01000399.1, forward strand.
TCCGGTGGCAGCTTCACCACCGAGTCGACCGCCAG
>PMFY01000286.1 GCA_003157945.1 Acidimicrobiaceae bacterium
CGGTGGCATCTTCGCCTTCGGCTCCGCCGCATTCCACGGCTCGGCCGGCGGGGACCACCTCGTCGCCCCGGTCGTCGGGATCTCGGCCCTGGCCAACGGCTCCGGCTACTACCTGGCCGCAGCCGACGGCGGTGTCTTCGCCTACAGCGCACCGTTCCTGGGCTCGGCCAGCGGTGTGACCAACACGCCGATCGTCGGGATCGCCGGCGGTGCGGCGGGCGGCTACACCCTGGTCGGCAAGTCGGGAGCGGTCTTCGCCTACCCGAGTGGCAACTTCTACGGCACGCAGGTCAACTCCGGGGCGTCGGCCCCGGTGGTGGGCGTCGCCTCGTAGGTGCCCCGGCCGGCCGGAGGCCGGTCAACCGGAAGTCAGTGAGCTCGCCCCGTCCACTCCGGTGGGCGGGGCGAGCTTCGCGAACACCATGAGGCCCTGGCTGGTGGGACGGGTCGACAGCACGCTGATCTCGACCGGGCCCTCGTCGATCAGGTGGGTGGCGTCGTTCACGACGACCATGTCGCCGTCGGCCAGGTAGCCCACCGCCTGGCGGGGCTGACGGCCTTCCTTGACGAGCGAGACCATGATCCGCTCGCCCGGCACGTGGTCGGGTGCCAGCTCGGTGGTGACGGCATGGAGGTTGACGACCGTCAGGTCCCACTCGCGGGCCGCCTCCACCACCGTGATCGAGCACGTGCCGATGCGGAGTCCCGTCCGGCGGGCGAGGGTCAGCAGCTTGGTCGTCGGATCGTCCACCTCGGGTACCTCGTCCTTGGCGAGGTCGACCGACACGCCGAGGCTGAGCATGGCCTCCAGGCCCTCGAGACCGCGCCGGGCGCGTCGGGCGGTCGTCTGATCGGGGGACCCGGCCATCACCTGGACGTGGTCCACGACGAACTGGGGGACGACGAGGCCGCCGGGCAGCAGGCCGTTGCGCCCCAGGATGAGGAGGAAGCGGTCCATGACGGCCGAGGCGTCGACGAGCAGGGCCTGGCCGGGCAGCGGTCGGGACGGGGGGTTCAGGATGCGGGACAGGCCGGCGGCGGCGACGATCTGGCGGCCCTTGATCAGGCCCAGGCGCCAGCCGAAGGCGGCGAACACCCACACGAGGCCGGCGGTGATGACGAAGGCGTAGGCCGAGCGGACGATCGCCACGAGGGCCATGCCCAGGATGAGCCCGAGGATCATGCCGGACGTGGAGATGATGGCGGCGGCGAAGATCTCCCCCGGCGGGCTGAGGCGGAACAGGCGCACACCCCGCTGGAGGCCGCGGTCCAGGGTCCGGCCGACGACGCCGCCGACGACGTAGCTGACGGCGGCGCCGATCAGCAGACCGATGACGTCGCTGTTCCCGAGGGGGTTGCTGTGGTGGCCGATCTCGTAGCCCACCAGGGCGCCCAGCAGGACGACGATGAGGCGGACACCCTCCACGAAGATCACGCCGTACCCGCGGGTCGCCGAGGCGCCGTCGTGCTGCGTCATCGTCTGGTCACTCCGTCATGGTGTCGGGGCCGCGGTCCGCGCAGCCGTACCTCCCTAATTGTCGGAACGTGGGGCGGAACCTTGAGGGGGCGGGTGCCAAACGCGCGACACCTCGTCTAGGCTTGCTACGAGAGACCGGCGGGGTTCCTGCGTGTGAGGAAGTCCCACCGTGCCGGAAGCAGACCTCAAAACCTCACTGAGAGTGTTGATCTGATCACGAGAACGGGCGCAACAGTGGCCGTACGGACCACTCGCCGGATCCCGAGAGACCTACTCCCATGACAGCCACCCCCGACCCCACCAGCCCCGCGCCCCAGGCCGTGCCGGACCTGGACGTCGTTCCCATGGAGTCGCCCGGCTCCGAGGGTCAGCGTCGACGGCGCCAGCTGCGGCGCACCGGGATGGCCGCCGGCGCGGCGGCGGCCATCGTGCTCGTGGTGGCGCTGTTGGTCTCGCTCCTCACCTCGTCGGCCACGGCGTCGCATGTGCCGTCGGCGGCGGCGGCGTCCCCGACGGGCAACCGGATCCAGGCGAGGCTGCACCATTCGGCCGACCTGGCTGCGGCCACCACGGCCCCGGCGCCCGCTCCTCCCTCGCTGGCCGACGCCGCGCCCCTGCAGTCCCACGAGATCTTCGGGTACGCCCCGTACTGGACGCTGCCCCAGTCGTCCGGATTCGACGTGCAGGACCTGACGACCCTGGCCTACTTCAGTGTCGACGCCAACGGGGACGGGACCCTCGACCAGAGCGGGTCGGGCTGGAACGGCTACGAGAGCCAGGACCTGGTCGACCTGGTGAACCGCTCGCATGCCGCCGGTGACCGGGTCGTGCTTACCGTCACGTGTTTCAGCCAGCAGGCACTCGATGCGATCACCTCCGACCCGAATGCGGCCGGCCGGCTGTCCGCCGCCCTGATCGCCGCGGTGCAGGCCAAGAACCTGGACGGGGTCAATTTCGATTTCGAGGGGGAGGGGAGTGCGGACCAGGTCGGTCTGACCAACCTCATCACCGCCGTGTCCGCCGCGCTCCACGTCGCCAATCCGCACTGGCAGGTCACCATGGCGGTGTACGCCAGCGCAGCGGGCGACCCCCACGGGTTCTACAACATCGCCGCCCTGGCGCCGGCCCTCGACGGGTTCTTCGTGATGGCCTACGACATGAACTCGAAGTCCCAGCCCAGTGCCACCTCACCCCTGTTCAACGGCAACTACAGCGACGTCCAGGCCATCGAGTCGTTCCTGAAGGTGGTGCCACCGGCGAAGATCGTGCTCGGGTTGCCCTACTACGGCTATGACTGGCCGACGACGGGCGGCACGTTACCGGCCACCGCCACGGGCTCCGAGTCGCCCCTCCCGTACTCGTCGATCAAGGCCTCGGGCCACCCCACCTACTGGGACCCGGTGACCGACACGCCGTGGACCTCGTACCAGGTCGGAACCCAGTGGCACACCACGTTCTACGACGACCCGACGTCGATGGCCCTCAAGGCGCAATTGGCGAACTACTTCCACATCGGCGGAGTGGGCATCTGGGCCCTGGGCATGGACGGCAACGATCCGGCCATGCTGGCGGCCCTACTCGGCAACGCCCCGGCGGCCAAGGACGCGATCACGGGCCCGCCGGTCGGCACGGGATTCGTGTCGGTCGCCACCTTCGCCGGCGTCCCCAACCTGGCGCTCACCCCGATCGCGCCGCCGCCGGGTGGCGGCGGGGTGCAGCTCGTCGGCTTCCTCGACGCCTTCGCCACGACGGACCCGGCGCTGGCCTGTCTCCAGGGCGACCCGAAGATCCCGGTGTGGGCGTTCACCCTCCTGCCCGGCTTCTACGTGGCCGCGCCCACCGCACCGACCAATTGCGCGTCGGCGATGTTCGCGGCGGCGACGGTCACGGCCCCGGCCACCACCACGACCACGGCGCCACCCGGGACGACCACGACCACCGGCCCGGGGTCCACCACCACGACCAGCCGACCACCGTCCACCACCACGACGACCCACCCGCCTCCCACCACCACGACGACCACCACCACGACGACCACCACCACCACGACGACCCCGTGACCCGGGTCGGACGACGCTCCGGGGCGGTCGGACGTCATCTGGGCCGTTCGGGCCGCGACTAGTCTCTCCAACGCACCCGGGGGTGTAGCTCAGCTGGTAGAGCGCTACGTTCGCAATGTAGAAGTCGGCGGTTCGAGTCCGCTCACCTCCACTACCGCATCATCTCCACCATCGCCGCTGGCGTCCTCCTGATCGTGGTCGTGACCATCGGACATCGCCGCGAGGTCTACGACCGGTAGCGGCCCGACGACGGCGTGGTCGGAACCCGGCGACGCCTACCCCGGTCACGGAGGTGGCCGGCGTGTCCGGCGGAGGATGACGTCACGCAGGATCCTGGCTGGCGACACCCGCCTGTTCCATGGACGACCGCGCGGTGTCGAGGAGGTCGTCGCTCCAGGTGAGCGCTCCGCTCCGCAGCTCCGCCATGATCCCGTCGACCCAGTCCAGTTCGGCCCGGGCCATGGTGCGCCGGTACTCGTCCTCGATCAGGACCACACGCGGCAGCGTCCCGGCGTTGGCGACCAGCGAGTCCTCGAGTGCGGTCACGCTCGCCCGGAGCAGTCCGGCCCGACGCTCGAGTGCGGAACGCACCCCCTCCGGTCCCAGTGACATGGCGAACGACAACGCGGCGGGAAACTCGGGGAACTCGTTGCGTGGGCTGGCGAGCATGCCGTCGAGCCACTCCAGACCCACCCGGCGTCCCTCGTCGGTCAGTTCGTACACCGTGCGCTCGGGATACGACTGGTCGCGCTCGGTCTGACGGACGGCGATCAGCCCGGCCTCGTGCAGGCGCTTGATCGTCTTGTAGAGGTTGGCGCGGTTCCCCACGTTGACGACCTCGTCCTTGCCCCACAGCTTGAGCAGGCGCTGGATCCCGTAGGGATGGAGCGGCCCGGCACCGAGCAGGCCGAGCACCGCGAGCGCCTGGGGGGAGGATCTGACACCGGCCGACATGACCGAATGGTACTAGTTCATTTGATACTAGTGGCAACGGTCGTCCTGATAGTCGGCAAGGACCTAGTGTAGAAAAACCAGTTGACAACAGACTAGTTGCAATGAGACTATCAACGCATGGACTCCCCGGCCCACCCCGTTCGGCAGCCGGACGCGCAGCCGGACGCAGGCGACACCACTGTTTCCGGCGCGGCGGCAGACCCGCCCGAACGCATCACGGCCCACAACCGGTCGCTCAAGAAGCTGGGCCCCTGGACGACCCGTCGGCGCTTCGAGGTGCGGGCCACCCGGAGCCTGGTGGTGCTCGACCTGCTGCTCCCGAGACTCGCGCCCGGAGCCATCGACATCCTCCTGGACGTCGACCACTCCACCGTCAAATTGCTGGTGCCCGACGGAGCGGTCATCGACGGCGACGACCTGCGCCGGGTGGGCCGGGGTCGACTCAAGGACTGGACCGGG
>PMFY01000175.1 GCA_003157945.1 Acidimicrobiaceae bacterium
CCCGCAAGCCGGCAGCCGCCCGACCGTCCGACACGCGTCGTCCGGGTTCCGCCGTCCGCACGCCGAAGGAGCGCGCGGCGATCCAGACCCGCCGCAACCGGATGCCGGTGCTGATCGCCGCGGCCGCCGCCGTGGTGCTGCTGGCGACGAGCTTTCCGCTGGCCGTCCTCTACAGCCAGCACCGCCAGCTGTCGGCCGAGGCGTCCCAGCTGTCCCAGCTCCGTCACCAGAACTCCCTGCTCGCCGAGCAGCGCCAGCAGCTCAACTCGAACGCCGAGGTGAAGCGGCTGGCCCGGCAGAACTACCAGCTGGTGGCCCCGGGCCAGGCCCTGTACGACATCCTGCCGGCCGCGGGTCAGGCGTCCGCCCCGGGTTCGCCCTCGGCCGGCGACCCGGCCGACCAGCCGCTGGTGTCGCCGTCCCAGGCCCCCAACATGTCGCCCGACCCCGGGCTCCCGGCCGCCACGACGGCGTCGGGCACGAACGGCACGTCGTCGACGGCCGCATCGCCGCCCGCGGCGCAGTCCCCCGCACCCGCCCAGGGTGGCTTCTGGGCCCGGGTCCGGTCGACACTCGAATTCTGGCGGTGACCGGCGACGGCGCGTCGGTCGACGACGTCGCCCGGGTCACCGAGCTCCTGGGTCGGACCCCGGCCGGGGCGTTCGTGGTCGTGGTCCGCGCCGCCGACGGCACACCGGCGGTGCTGGAGAACGCTCCATTCCTCGACGACGGCACGCCGATGCCCACCCGGTACTGGCTCTGTGACCCGAACCTGCGCGAGGCGGTGAGTCGCCTCGAGTCGACCGGGGGTGTCCGGGCGGCCGAGGCCGAGGTGCCTGCCGACCGGATCGCCGCGGCCCACGCCGTCTACGCCGCCGAGCGGGACGCGCTGATCGACCCCGACCACACCGGGCCCCGGCCGTCGGGGGGCGTGGGCGGAACCCGTGAGGGGGTCAAGTGCCTGCACGCCCACCTGGCCTGGTGGCTGACCGGTGCCGACGACCCGGTGGGCGAGTGGACGGCCCGAAGGATCGGACTCCACCCCGCCTGACGGGCGCACCCCCGACCGGTCGGCGCCCGGCGGTGCCGCCGTACAGGGTGCGTGGTAGCAAGGGCGCATGGCAACCGGCACGGCGATCGCCGCCATCGACTGCGGCACCAACTCGACGAGGCTCCTGGTGGCCGATGCGGCCGGTCGGCCCCTCGAACGTCTGATGCGCATCACCCGGCTGGGACAGGGGGTCGACGCCACGGGACGCCTCGCGCCCGAGGCCATCGACCGGTGCGTGGCTGTCCTGGCGGAGTTCCGCCAGGTCATGGACCACTTCGACGTCGGCCGCGGGCGCCTGGCCGCCACCTCGGCGGCCCGGGACGCGGCCAACGGCGCGGAGTTCCTGGCCGCCGCCGGCCGCACCACCGGGCTCGAGCCCGAGCTGCTGACGGGGATCGACGAGGGCCGCCTGTCGCTGACCGGGGCCGTGGCCGACCTGGACCCGGCGGACGGTCCGTTCCTGGTCCTCGACATCGGTGGGGGATCGACCGAGCTGGTGGCCGGCGACGGGCCGGACGATCCCGACCTGGCCGCGGTCTCCCTCCAGCTGGGTTGTGTCCGGATGAGCGAGCGGTTCCTCGTCTCGGACCCTCCCACCCCGGGGGAGCTGGCCGCCGCCCGGCGCGAGGTCGACGCCCAACTCGACCGGGCGGTCGCCGACCATCCGAGGTTCGCCGGGACCCACCGGCTGGTCGGCCTGGCCGGGACGGTGTCCACGCTGGCGTCGGTCCACCAGGGGATGGCCGAGTACGACCGTGACCTCGTGCACCACACCGTGCTGACGGCCGCCGACGTCCGCCACTGGTACGGGGCGCTGGCCGCCGACACCGCCGAGGGCCGCCTGGCCCGCCCCGGCATGGTCCCCGGCCGTCAGGACGTCATCGTGGGCGGCGTGCTGATCCTCGACGCCGTGATGGACCGGCTCGGCTTCACCGAGTGCCTGGTGTCCGAGGCCGACATCCTCGACGGACTGGTGGCCAGTCAGCTGGCCCGGTGACACCCGGTCAGGGGGAGGACGCCCCGGGCACACCGGCCGCGAACTGGTCGACCGTCCGGGCCGGCACGACGGCCTGGAGGATGCCGAAGTCGAGCACCCGGTAGGGGACGCCGAGTCGTCGTAGCCTCCCCTCGAACTGCCGTTCGTCCACCTTGTCGACGGTCACCGTGGTCGAGGGCGACGTGAACTGCGTGCCGTCGACCCTCGCCTCGCGCATCGGCACGAAGAGCCACGCCGGTCTCCGGCTGGCGTCGACGACGGCGTCGTCAGCGGCTGAGCGGTCGGTGTCCCAGCCGGCGGTAGTGACCGTGAGTCCGCCGCCGGAGAGGAAGTCCAGCTTGTAGGCGACCCAGTAGTCGGCGTACGCCGTCCGGATGCCTGCGGCCTCCAGCTCCGGGACGACCCGGAGGGTGGCGGCGTCGGGATCACCCCAGGTGGCCACGAACCCGGTCCGCTGGGCCGACACCACGGCGCGGGTGTCCACCACGGCCAGGACGGCCGAGACCACGAGGGCCACGGCCATCAGCCACGATGCGGCGGCGCGACCCAGCCCGACCCGCTGGACGGCCTCGGTGGCCCCCACGGCCAGGACGACGGCCAGCAGCGGCGGCAGGAAGTACGAGTAGCGGCCGTCCGTCCAGGCCCAGGCGGCGGGGGACAGGGCGTAGACGAACGGGAAGGCGACGACGCCGGCCGCCAGGGCCAGTGCGGAACCACCGCGCCGGATGCACAGCGCCACGGCGGCGACGAGCACCGACAGGAACACCAGCTCCACGAGGGCGTGATCGACGCCGAAGAACCGGTGGCCGCCGTCCATCCGGTCCAGCCCCAGGTCCATGGGCAGGACGTGCTGGAAGAAGAGGCCCAGGCGTCCGGCGTAGCCGACGTAGGGACGGTGGTCGGTGAACTCTCCGGTGGCGAACGAGCCGAGGCGCGACCGGGCGTTGGACCAGATCCACGGGAGGGCCCCGACGGCGAACGCCACCACGGCCACTCCCGTCGCCACCCCCCACCGACGCCGCTCACCCGAAGGCGTCCGCACGAACCCCAGGACGAGCAGGGCCAGGACCGGGACGCTCACGTAGAGGATCTCCGGCGTCGACCACCAGCCGAGGCCGAGCGCCACGCCCAGTCCGGCGAACTCCGGGCGGCCGCGCCGGCCGTCGGCGATCCGCAGGGACAGGAGGAGGGCGACCAGCCCGCAGAGGAGGGCGACTCCCCGGAAGCCGTACATCCGGACGGAGTCGCGCGCCGTGATGGCCGGCGCGCTCCAGGCCAGTGCCCCGGCCAGGAGCGCCACCGACCGGATCCCGACGATCCGCAGGGTGATCCGCCAGACGAGCAGCGCGGCCACGGCCGCCAGGACGACCAGGACCAGGCGGCCCACGACGACGGACGGGCCGAACACGGCGAAGGCGGCGGCGATCAGGTACGGCTCGGCGGTCCCCCCGTACTGCTGACCTGCGTAGAACGCCTGGACGTGCCCGTGGAGTCCGGACCGGGCCAGGATCCCCACCACGGCCTCGTCGGCCGAGGACGGGCTGTGGAAGGTGAACCACAGCCGGATGCCCAGGCCGACGAGTCCGGCCAGGGTGACCAGCGCCACCAGCAGGGCCCTGGGCACGGGGGAGGGCCAGGCCCCGCCGGGCGGAGCCGGGGCCGGGTCCGGGGGTCCCCACTCGGGGACGGGACGGGGTGGGACCGTGGCCGGTGGGACGGTGGCCCGCTGGGCGATGACGTCCGTGGTCACGGGCCACCCGGACCGGGACCGTCACGGTCACCGGTACCCCGACACCCCGGATCGACCGTCGTCACGCCCGGAGTGTACCGGCCGACGTCGGTCGCCTCGATGGATCTCGGCCGCCGTGGCCGGCCCGGACCGCCGGTCGCGGATCGACGAAGCCGGCAGGGTGCCGGGATATGCTGCCCTCCCATGGAGCCGTCGAACACGACCCCCGCTGGTGGTCCGGTGCTCGACGTGGACGGCAGCGTCGCGTCGGCCGACGCTCTGGTCAACAGGGTCGAGCAGCTCATCGAGCGTATCGACGCCGGCGGCCCGTCCGAGGCGGCCGCGCCGAGCGGTCTGGCCGCCGTCGTGGCCCCCGTGCACAGCATGCGGATCCTCCATCGGGAGATGCACCCGCCCCAGGTGGAAGGCCGGTCCGGTTCCTTCGTCAAGCGGATCGTCCGGCGCCTCACCAGCTGGTACGTGGAGCCCCGGTTCCTGGTCCAGGAGCAGATCGACGCCCAGGCGGTCGAGTTCGCCTCGGAGGCCTACAACGCGCTCGTCCGGATCGAGGAGGAGATCGAGGAGCTGCGCCGCCAGAGCGTGCGCACCAAGCTCGAGGTGGTGGCCGCCGGGGAGCGGATCCGGCGCCACGGCCTGGTGGCTGACCGTCTCGCCGAACTGTCGACCCGACTGGAGGGGCTCGCCCGGGGCACGGCCGACGAGGGCACGGCCGACCGGGACGAGGTGCGGGCGCTGAGCGCGGAGGCCGCCGCGCTGGTCGACCGGCTCGGCGACGGCACCGTCGGTGGGGCCGGGTTCGACTACGTCGAGTTCGAGGACAGGTTCCGGGGCGATGCCGCCCAGGTGGATGCGGCGCAGCGGCGCTACCTCAGCCTCCTTCCGCCCGTCGGTGTCCCCGGCACGGTGGTGGACGTCGGGTGCGGACGGGGCGAGCTGCTGGCCGTACTCGCCCGGGAGGGGCACGACGTAGTGGGCATCGACACGGACGCCGGGATGGTGCAGGCCTGCATCGACCGGGGGCTCCCGGCGATGCAGGACGACGCCCTGCACTTCCTCGCCCGGACGACCCCCGGATCACTCAAGGCCATCTGCTGCGCGCGGGTCGTGGAGCACCTCCTGACCGTGGAGCTCGAGGAGCTGGTGCGCCTGTCGCTCGATGCGCTGGCCGACGACGGCGTCCTGGTCATCGAGACGATCGACCCGCGCCACTCGATCGCCCCCGATGCGCCCGACGTCGTCGGCGGGTCGCCCGCCCGCCCGGTGCACCTCGAGACCCTCCGCTTCATCTGCGAGCAGGTCGGCTTCGGACGTGTGTCCCTCGAGACGAGATCGCCGCAGCCCGTGACCGATCGGCACGACGACCGTTCCGAGGACGCGGCGGGCCGGTCCGTGCAGGCCCTCCTCGAGAGCATGACCGGCTACCAGGATTACGTCATCGTCGCCTGCAAGTGACCCGCTTCGACGCCGTCCACCAGTTCCATGCGGGAACCGCGCCCGGCGACGCCATCACCAACCAGATGCTCGACGTACAGGCCCACCTGCGTCGCCTGGGCTGGCGCTCGGAGATCTTCGCCGAACACGTCGCCCCCGACCTGGCCGATCGGATCCGCCCCCTGGGGGCCTACCGCGGCGACGAGTCCGAGCTGCTGCTGGCCCACCACTCGCAGGGCTACCTGGCCTTCGACGACGTGGTGGACCTCCCCAACCCGATCGTCGCCGTCTACCACAACGTCACGCCGGAGCACTTCTTCGACGACGTCGTGGCCCGACGCTTCAGCCGGATGGGCCGGGAGCAGTTGGGCTACCTCGCCCGACGCGCGCTCTTCGGCGTGGCCGACTCCAACTTCAACCGGGTCGAGATGCTGGCTGCCGGATTCCGCCGGGTCGACGTGCTGCCCGTCCGGGTGGACTTCAGCGAGTTCGAGCCCGCCGGCCTGCTCGGCGGACGCCCCTCCAACGACTGGCTGTTCGTCGGCCGCATCGTGCCCAACAAGTGCCAGCACCTGCTGATCGAGGCGTTCGCCGCCTACAGCCGCACCTTCGACGACCGGGCCCGACTGCTGCTCGTCGGCGGCACCTCGGACGAGCCCTACCGCCGGGA
>PMFY01000319.1:0-4351 GCA_003157945.1 Acidimicrobiaceae bacterium
GCCTGCGGCTGCAGGATCGGCGTCTCGACCTCGACGAAGTGCTCCGACTCCATGTGCCGGCGCAGGGCGGCGATGGCCTTGAACCGGATGTCGAACACCCGCCGGCTGTCCGGGTTGGCCAGGAGGTCGACCTCGCGCTGGCGGTAGCGGGTGTCGGTCTCGGTCAGGCCGTGCCACTTGTCGGGCAGCGGGCGGAGCGCCTTGGACAGGAGGGCCAGGCGGGTGACGTCCACCGACAGCTCACCCCGTCGGGAGGTGATGACCTCGCCCTCGGCGCCCACCCAGTCGCCGAGGTCGACGGCGTCGAGGACGGCGGTGGCGTCGTCGCCCATCGTGGACGCCTGCAGGAGCAGCTGGATCGAGCCCGACGTGTCGGTCAGGGTGGCGAACGACAGCTTGCCGTGACGGCGCACCGCGGTCACACGGCCGGCCAGCTTCACCTGGTCGCCGGTGCGGTGGTCGGGCTCGAGGCCGGCGTGCCGCTCGTGGAGGTCGTCGGCCAGGGCGGTCCGGTCGAACCGCGAGGGGTAGGGGTCGATCCCCCGCGCCGCCAGCTCCTCACGCTTCTTGCGCCGTTCGCCGATCAGGGCGTCGAGGGTCGGTGCGGTCGCCTCGTCGGGTGACGGCTGGGTCTCGTTGGTCACGGCGGGGTCTGCTTTCTGGGGAGCCCGGCGCCGGGGCGGGCCCGCGTCGGAGCCGCCATCTTAGGAGAACGGTGCCGGAGGATCCGACCTGCGCCGACGGGTGCACGCTGCCGTGCCTATGCTTCGGGCGCGCCCCTAGCTCAACGGTGGAGCACCGGATCCTTAATCCGGAGGTTGGGTGGTTCGAGTCCCCCGGGGCGCACGACAGCACGGCCACACGGAAGCCCCCCGGGATTCCGTCCGGTCCGGATGGTACGTTCGGCCGATGCCCGTGACGCGGCGTCAGTTCCTGGGGGGTGCCCTCGTCGGTGCGGCCCTGGCCCTCGAGGGATGCAGCAGTTCGTCCGGATCCGCGCCGACCACGCACGCCGCGCCCTCCGCCACACTCCGCCAGCCGGGGTCACTGCCGTTTCCCGGGCGACCGGTCGGCCGCGACCAGGTGCCGAAGATCGAGCACATCGTCGTGGTCATGATGGAGAATCACTCCTTCGACAACGTCCTCGGCCTCATCGGCCGTGGAGACGGGTTCGCCGTCGACGAGCACGGTCGGCCGACGGCGACCAACCCCGACGGGCACGGCGACGTGGTGCACGCCTTCCACATGCCGACCGAGTGCCAGACCCGGGGGGTCGGCAACGACTGGAAGGTGACGCACGAGGCCTACGCCGACGGTCGGCTCGACGGCTTCGTCACCGGCACCACGGCCGAGGCCATGGGCTACCTGACGGCGGAGGACCTCCCCTTCACCTGCGGGATGGCGTCCACGTTCCCCATCGCCGACCGCTACTTCTGCTCGGCCATGGCCCAGACGGACCCCAACCGTCGCTACCTGATCGCCGGGACCTCGCTCGGGTTGATCGACGACACCTTCCCGTCCGCGCTCCCGCCCAACGGTGTGATCTTCCAGCAGTTCGACGAGCACGGGATCACCTGGAAGGACTACTACTCGACACTGCCCACCCTCGGCGTGTTCCTGCCGCTGCTCGGCGACCCGGCCATGCACGCCGGTCTCGCCGGGATCGACCAATTCTACGCCGACGCGGAGGCCGGCACCCTGCCGTCCTTCAGCCTGGTGGAGCCCGACTACGACAAGCAGTCCGAGGAGGACCCACAGGACGTGCAGTTCGGCGACCAGTTCCTCGGACGGGTGGTGAACGCCGTACTGTCCGGCCCGAAGTGGCCGTCGACGATGTTGATCTGGACCTACGACGAGCACGGGGGCTACTACGACCACGTGCCGCCGCCCGCCGCGGTCACCCCCGACGACGTGCCGCCGGCACTGGTCCCCGGCGACCCTCCGGGTGGGTTCGACCGGTACGGCTTCCGGGTCCCGGCCGGGGTGGTGAGCCCCTACGCCCGGCGTGACCACGTCTCCCACACGGTCTACGACCACACCTCGATCCTCAAGACCGTGGAGGAGAAGTGGAACCTGCCGGCGCTCACCCGCCGTGACGCCAACGCCGCCAGCCTCTTCGACATGCTCGACCTGGTGGGCGAGCCTCGGTTCCTCACTCCCCCGCACCTGCCGGCCCCGGCGGACCCGACCCCCAAGGACGCCTGCCTGGTCGACGGGGCGGGCACGATCCCTCCGCCTTCTGCCGTGACCCAGGCCTGACGCTCCCGGACGACCCCGGTCGCCGATGACCGGACCGGAGCGAGGCTCAGGAGCCCGACCCCGGCGCCGGGGTCTCCCGTCCGGCCAGCCAGCGCTGCAGGCCGGCCGCGTTGGAGTGCACGCCGTTCATGACCTCGAGCTTCTCGCGGTGTTCCTCGGACACCCCGTCGAGGTCGGAGGCGAACGCCTCCGCCAGGGCGGCTGCGATGTCCCGTCCGTGTCGGAAGGCGGACTCGGCGACGTCGGCCCACCGACGCAGGGTGCCATCGGCCTCGTCGAGCACGTCGAGCGGGTCGGCCAGCAGCCCGTAGTGGGCCAGCGCCAGGCCGGTCGGACGCCGCTCGGCGAACCGCTGGAGGGAGGTGAGGGCCTGGGTGAGGTCGAAGTCCGGTGGCGGCGTCGAGGGACGGAGGACGCCGGCGTCGGGCAGCTTGACGCCCACGGCATCGCCGGCGAAGAGCGTGCCGCTCCAGTTGTCGTGGAGCGCCAGGTGGTGCTGGGCATGGCCCGGCGAGTCGACGGCGGTCAGGAACCGGTTGGTGCTGACCCGGATCTCCTCGCCGTCCTCCAGGATGTGGATGCGCTCGGCCGGGGTCGGGTCGAGGCGACCGTAGAGCGAGTCGAGCAGCGGTCCGTAGACACGGGCCGCGGAGTCGACCAGGCGGGTCGGGTCGGCCAGGTGCCGGGCCCCCTTGGGGTGGACGTAGACGGTGGCCTTGGGGAAGGCCCGGGCGACGTCGCCGACGCCGCCGGCATGGTCCAGGTGGATGTGGGTCACCACGACACCGGCCAGGTCGTCGGCGCCCAGGCCGAGCCGGTCGAGGTGGGCGAGCAGCGCGGGCACCGAGCTCTGGCTGCCCGTCTCGACCAGGACGGGTGCATCGCCCTCGATGAGGTAGCCGGCCGTGACCCGCTCCCACCCGCCGAGCATGGTGTCCAGCTCCAGCACGCCTTCCGCGATGCGGGTCCCCGTGGGCGGCGGCAGCGGGTCGTCGGGGTCGAACGGGTGGCCATGGCGGTGGCCACCCGGGCCGAGCCCGTGGTCGCCGCTCATGGCTCCCTCACCTCGCCCTCCGGGTCGGCGCCGCCTTGGTCGCCTTCCGGGTCGGCGCCGCCTTCTTGGCCTGCTTCGTCGTCGTCGCCTTCCGGGTGGTCGTCGCTTTCGTCGCCTTCNNCTGGTGGCGGGGGCCGCCTTCCCTGGGGCCGCCCGCTTCGTCGGCGCCGTCTTCCGGGTGGAGGCCGCCTTCTTCGCCGCTGCCAGCTGGGCCGCCGGTTCCCGGGTCATGACCTTGCGCGCCCGGCGACCCGCCGTCTTGCCGACCGCCGTGGTGCCGCCGACCTGTGAGGTCGGGCGCGACCGACCCGGATGCCGGGCGACCTTGGCCACCAGGTTGCGGAGTCCCGGATCGACCGGAGCCGTCAGGTGACGGGTGCCGCCCGGCTTGCGTGTCCCGGCCATGGCCTGGCGGGCCAGACCGAGGAACACGTGGTCGGCGGTGGGCTTGGCGTGGCCCCCGATCTTGGCCGCCGAGTTGACCAACGACACGTGGGAGAAGGCCTGGGGGAAGTTGCCGACCAGCCGGCCCGCCACCGGGTCGTACTCCTCGGACAGCAGGCCGAGGTCGTTGCGGAGGTCGAGCAGGCGATCGAGCAGCTTCCGGGCGTCATGCGTCCGACCCAGCATGGTCAGGCAGTCGGCCAGCCAGAACGAGCAGGCCAGGAAGGCGCCCTCCCGGCCGGTCAGGCCGTCGACCTCGCCGGTGTCGACCGTGCGGTAGCGGAGGACGAAGTCCCCCTCGAGCAGCTCCCGCTCGATCGCCTCCACGGTGGAGCGGACACGGGGGTCGGTGGCCGGCAGGAAGCCCACCAGTGGGATCATCAGCAGGCTGGCGTCCAGCTGGTCCGAGCCGTAGAACTGGGTGAAGCAGCCCTTCTCGACGTTGAACCCCAGTTCGCAGACCTGGTCGTGGATCTCCTGGCGTATCTCGCGCCACCGGGCCACCGGCCCGTCGGTCCCGTACTCCTCGACCGTCCGGATCGCCCGGTCGATGGCCACCCAGGCCATGACCTTGGAGTGGGTGAAGTGCCGGCG
>PMFY01000319.1:4530-7326 GCA_003157945.1 Acidimicrobiaceae bacterium
AGCCAGTCCACCTCCCACTCGTCCAGGCGACGCTCACCACCCGCGCCGTACATGATCTGCATCTGCGACGGGTCGCCGGCCGTCGCCCGCAACAGCCACGTCCGCCAGGCCATGGCCTCCTGGTAGAAGCCGCCCCGCATCAGTGACTCGAGGGTGAGGGTGGCGTCGCGCAGCCAGCAGAACCGGTAGTCCCAGTTCCGGCCGCCGCCGATCGTCTCCGGCAACGACGTGGTCGGCGCGGCCACGATCCCTCCGGTCGGCTCGTAGGTGAGGGCCTTGAGGGTGATCAACGACCGCACCACGGCCTCGCGGTACTCGCCGTCGTAGGTGCACTGGGACACCCACTGCTCCCACCACTGCTCGGTGTCGGCGATGGCGTACCGGGAGTCCACCGGCCGGGGCGGCGTCCCGTTGGCCGGATACCAGGACAGGCAGAAGGGGACGGTCTGCCCCTCGGTGACGGTGAACTCGGCCACGGTCGACAGGTCGGACCCGTGGGTCGGTACCGTGGTCCACAGCGACAGCGCGTCGGGGCCCGCCACCGCGCTCAGGGTGCCGTCGGTGCGACGCACCCAGGGCACGACCTGGCCGTAGCCGAAGCGGATGGTGAGCTGCATCTCCATGGTGACCGTGCCGCGCACGCCCTCGACGAGGCGGACGACCTCGGGGTGCTGCTCACGGATCGGCATGCAGTCGATGATCCGCACCGTCCCCTCGTCGGTGACGAACTCCGACTCCAGGACCAGCGTGTCCCCCCGGTAGTGCCGGTGGGCGGCCCGGTCCGCGCCGCGCGGGGCGATCCGCCACGACCCGTGGTCGTCGGTCCCGAGCAGCCGTGCGAAGCACGCCCCCGAGTCGAACCTCGGCAGACAGAGCCAGTCGATCGAGCCGTCCCGGCCCACCAGGGCGACCGTGTGGAGGTCGCCGATGATCCCGTAGTCCTCGATGGGGAGCGCCATTTCCCCTGTCTAGTCCGACCGGCCGACCGGCCGTCGGCGCACGGCCTCCCCCCGGCCGGGCCGGTTCACTCCGGGGCGCAGGCGCCGGTGCCGACCGGCACGCGGACCTGCTCCGCCGCCACCACCCGGGTCGAGACGTCGGGCGACGTGAGGGCGTACCCGATCGACGGGTCCACCGTCGACCGCGAAAAGACGACACCCACCACCTCGCCGTCGGGCAGGACCAGGGGGCCGCCCGAGTTGCCCGGCCGGACCTCGGCGTCGATCTCGTAGACGTTGCGGACGGTCAGCCCGTGCCCGTAGATGTCGCGTCCCTCGGCCTGGAAGAGGGCCATGACCCCGGCCCCGTCAGCGGTGAAGGGGCCGCCTTCCGGGTAGCCGAGGACGGCGCCCTGGGTACCCTGCGGCACGGTGGACGGGTCGAGGTGGAGCACCGGGGCCGTGAGCCCCGGGACCCGGAGCACGGCCAGGTCGAACGACGGGTCGTAGGAGAGGACCTGGACGGGCTGCAGGGTCGTCCCGACCTGGACGAGCGGACGGCGGATCCCGGCCACGACGTGGGCGTTCGTGACCACCAGACCCGGCGCGGCCACGAAGCCCGACCCTTCCTGGAGCACGCCGCACCCGAACCCCTCCACCTTGACCGTCGACGCCCCGGCGGCCAGGACGGCCCGCCGCAGCGTGGCGTCGGTCGGCAGCGGCACCGGGCGGGCCGATGCCGGGGCCAGCGCACCGAGCACCGGTGGGAACCCCTCCTCGGACAGGAACCCCTGCGCCCGTCCGAACACCGATGGCGGCGCCGGCAGCACCCCGTCGAGGGCCTTGATGATCCGCGACTGCAGGATGGCGTTGTCGAGTGCGACCGACGAGCTGTTGACCATGGTGCTGGCCAGCAGCCAGACGGTCACCAGGGCCGCCACGACGGCCACGAGCACACCGGCCGCCGAGTCGATCGAACGGGCCGGCCCCTGCCGCACTCGGCTCGTCAGCATGCCCCCGACGATCCGTCCGACCATGCCGAAGCTGAAGGCGACGAGGAGCATCGTCGAGAGTGCGACCGCGGTCCGGGCGGTCGGGGAATGGGCCCACACGACGGTCCGCGAGGCCAGGAGGGCCCCCACGAAGAGCCCGGCGAAGAAGCCGACGATGGNNGGGCCCCCTGGACGGCGGCCAGTACCGCCACCACGACCACGACCACATCGACCGCGTTCACGGGGCGGCCCACCGGTCGGGGCACCCGATGGCGCCGTCGGGAACGGGTGGGACCGGCACGGATGTCACGGTAGACGGCGTCGGCGCCCCACCGACATCACCGGTGATCCGGGCCGTCCGTGGCACAATCTCGGGCAATCGGACCGTCCCGGCCTGCGTCCGACGCGACGACCGGACCGGCAAGAGAGGGATGAGCGGTGCCAGCTACACGAGCCTCGACCCGGACCCGGGGGCGGCGCGCCGCCCTGGTCGTCTGCGTCGTCGCCCTCGGCACGGCGGCCGCCTGCGGCCCGACGTCCTCCGGGACCAGCGTGTCCGGCTCGTCCTCGTCCACCTCGTCGNNCTGGCCGCGGTCTCGTGTGCCACCGCCCTCCACTGCTGGGCGGTCGGGTCCTCCGTCACCACCTCGGCCACGCCCTCGGGACCGGTGATCGTGACCAGTACCGACGGCGGGGCGACCTGGCGGCTGCAGCCACTGCCANNCCTGGACGTCGCAGGCGGTGCCGACGGGCACCACCGACGTCACCGCGGTGTCGTGCCGGGTGGGTGTCCGGTGCACCGCACTGGGCACCATCGCCGGGCGGGTGACGACGCTCGCCCCCCGCGGTCCCGCCGGCGCGTGGGC
>PMFY01000479.1 GCA_003157945.1 Acidimicrobiaceae bacterium
CCGAAGACCATGCCCTCGAGCAGCGAGTTGGAGGCCAGTCGGTTGGCCCCGTGGACGCCGGTGCAGGCGACCTCACCGGCCGCCCACAGGCCGGGCAGGGCGGTGGCCCCCCACAGGTCGGTGAGCACGCCGCCCGACAGGTAGTGGGCGGCCGGGGCGATGGGCAGCCAGTCCGTGGCGGGGTCGAGGCCGATGGCGGCCAGCTCGGCGCTGATCGTCGGGAACCGGGAGCCGAACGACGCCAGGGCGGTGGCGTCGAGCCACAGGCTGTCCACCCCCTGCTCGTGCATCCGCCCGGCCATGGCCCGGCTCACCACGTCCCGGGGCGCCAGCTCGTCCACGAACCGCTCACCCCGGGCGTCCCGGAGCAGGGCACCGTGGCCCCGCAGCGCCTCGGACAGGAGCGGCCGCGGCATGGCCGGGTGGTGGAGTGCGGTCGGGTGGAACTGCATGAACTCGACGTCGGCCACCGGGACCCCCGCCCGCAGCGACATGGCCAGCCCGTCCCCCGTGGCCTCGGCCGGGTTGGTGGTGACCGAGAAGACCTGCCCGGCGCCCCCGGTGGCCAGCACGGTGTGGGTGGCCCGCACCTCGACGACCCGGCCGTCGGGGGCCATCGCCACCACACCGCGGCACCGGCCCCCGTCCACCAGGAGGTCGAGCGCGAACCACTCCTCGAGCACGGCGGCCGCGGACGCCCGGGTGGCGTCGACGAGGGCACGCTCCACTTCGGCACCGGTCGCCGCCCCGCCGGCGTGGACGACCCGCGCCGTGGAGTGGCCGCCCTCGCGTGCGAGGGCGAGCGCCCCGCCCGGCTGCCGGTCGAACACCGCGCCCATGGCGATGAGCTCGTGCACCCGGGACGGCCCCTCGTCGACGAGGACGCGCACGGCGTCGGCGTCGCACAGTCCGGCGCCGGCGGCCAGGGTGTCGGCCAGGTGGAGGTCCGTCGAGTCCTCGTCCCCGCCCAGCACGGCGGCCACGCCGCCCTGGGCCCAGCGGGTGGCCGACTGGGACAGCTCGGCCTTGGTCAGCACGCCGACGCGGAGCCCGGCGCCGTCGTGGCCGGAGGCGCCGAGAGGCGCGGCCAGTCGGACGGCGGCCGACAGCCCGGCCACCCCGCTGCCCAGCACCAGGACGTCGAGTGCGCCGGGGATCGGGGCGGTCGAACTCACGGGGCGCGCCGCGGGTCGAGGTTGTCGATCAGCCGGACCGGGCCCACCGTCGCCGCGACGAGCAGCCGCAGGGGGCCGGCGGAGGTGGCGTCGGCCGGCTCGAGGTCCCCGGCGTCGACCAGCACGGCATAGTCGAGGTGGACGAGCGGCTCGCGCCCCACCACACCGGCCATGGCCGCCTCGACCCCGAAGCGGTCGGCACCCGAGGCGAAGGCCTCGGCTCCGGCCACGAGGGCGCGGGACAGGCTCGTGGCCGCCGTGCGCTCGTCGGCCGAGAGCCGCACGTTCCGGCTCGACAGGGCCAGCCCGTCATGCTCACGCACGGTCGGGCAGCCGATGACCTCGGCCGGCAGCGACAGGTCCCGGGCGACCCGGCGCACCACCGCCAGCTGCTGGAAGTCCTTCTCGCCGAAGTAGGTCCGGCACCGGCCGGCGGCCGACAGCAGCTTGGTCACCACGGTGGCGACACCGTCGAAGTGACCGGGACGCGACGCCCCCTCCCACCGGTCGACCAGGGCCCGCACCGACACCGTGGTGGCCGGGGGGGTCGGCCAGTCCGGATAGACCTCGGCGACGGGAGGTGCGAAGACGACGTGGGCGCCCGCCCCCGCCGCCAGCGCCACATCGGTGTCGAGCGTGCGCGGGTAGTTGGTGAGGTCGGACGGGTCGGCGAACTGGGTGGGGTTCACGAACACCGAGACGGCGACCACGTCGCACTCGGCCGCGGCCCGCCGGATGAGGGAGGCGTGGCCGTCGTGGAGGGCGCCCATGGTCAGGACCACGCCGACCCGGCGGCCGGCCCGGCGCTCCTCGTCCAGCCGGGCCGACAGCCCGGCGAAGGTGCCGGTGACGAGCGGTGCGGTCGTGGTGGTCGCCGGGCTCACGCCACCTGCTCGGCGGCGGGCACGGCCGCGCCGAAGGACAGCTGGCCGTCCACCTCGGGCGACGGGACGTCGAACTCGACGGCCGTGTCCAGGCTGAGCCGTCGGGCGAGCCCCACCATGGCGTCGTAGGCGGCGAGCTCGCTGCGCGGGCCCGGCATGCCGGCGATGGTGGCCCGGTGGCGTTCCACCGTGTCCCAGTCACCCCGGGCGGCGGGGCCCGTGAGCGCGGCGCCCGGCCCGAGGGCGAGGGCGTCCTCGCCGGCCGCCCGCATCAGGCCGGCGAAGGCGTCCAGGGGGAGGCCGGCGGTGGCCGCCACGCGCTCGACCTGTCCCATGAGGGCCACCAGGTGGTTGGCGGCGATGACGGCGGCGGCGTGATATGCGGTGCGGTCGGCGTCGGCCACCTCGACCACGTTGCCGCCGAGGTCCTCCGCCACCTCCCGGGCCACCGGGTCGCCGGCCACCGTCAGGGTCACCCCCGACCGGAGCCGCTCGCTCCCGATGGTCGGGGTGGGCAGGGGCACCAGCGGGTGCAGCGAGCCCCGGCGCGGGTGCCCGGCCAGCACGTCGAGACCGAGCGAGCCCGACAGGTGCAGCACGACGGTGGTGGGCACGGGGCGCACCTGGGCGGCCACCTCGGCGACCACGTCGTCGGGCGTGGCGATGAACAGGATGTCGACCCCGTCGGCGGCGTCGACCGGTGACCGGTCACGGCCCCAGGCCCCCATGGATCGATAGCCCCCGACAGCCTCGAGAGCTGCCATCATCGACCGGCCGGCACGGCCCGGTCCGAGTACACGGAATGTGGTCACGAGACCCCTTTCGACGTTCCGGCCCCGGAGGGTGCCGTTCGCTACAGGAAATCCAGGAACTTCTGCTCAGAGACTACCCACGACACGGACCCCGCCGCCAGCGGTCGCCAGGTCGTCGTCGTCCACCAGGTCGGGAGCCAGCTCGGCGAGGGGGGCGAGCACGAACCGCCGCTCGCGCCAGCGGGGGTGGGGCACGGTCAGATCGGGGTCGTCCAGGGCGATCCCGTCGATCCAGATGACGTCGGCGTCGAGCGTGCGGGGGCCCCACCGGACCGTACGCACCCGCCCGGCCGCCGCCTCCAGGCGGTGGCACTGCTCGAGGAGCCGGTACGGGTCGACCTCCACCGGCACCGCCAGCTCCACCACCACGTTGAGGAACGGCCCCTGGTCGTCGGGACCGCCCACGGGCTCGGTCTCGTAGACCTCGGACACGGCGGTGACCGCCGGGACACTGCCGGCGCGCAGCTGGTCGACGGCCCGGCGCAGGTGCGCACGCCGGTCGCCGAGATTCGACCCCAGTGACAGGAAGGCCCGCCGGGTGGGCCGGGCCGCCGACGGGACGGTCACCGGGTGCGGGCCACCCGGACACCGACGGTGTCGATGTCGACGGCCAGGGGCGGGCGCAGCTTGCGCAGACCGACCGTCAC
>PMFY01000274.1 GCA_003157945.1 Acidimicrobiaceae bacterium
CAGGGCGGCTACTGGTTGGCGGCCTCCGACGGCGGGGTCTTCTCCTACGGCGATGCCGGGTTCCATGGATCGATGGGCGGTGTGCCCCTCACCCGACCGGTGGTGGGCATGGCCGCCACGCCCGATGGGCACGGTTATTGGCTGGTGGCGAGCGACGGTGGGATCTTCGCGTTCAACGCACCGTTCTACGGGAGCCTCGGCGGATCCGGCGTGACGGACGTCGCCGGAATGGCCACGTAGGTCCGGACGGGCGGACCGTTCAGGAGCGGTACTCGGGATTCGGGAAGTCGAACCGCGTGCCGGCGTCCCACTCCTGGCGTTGGTTGCCGTAGGCCGGGAACCCGCCGGCCGACTTCAACAGCGCGGCCAGGTGGAGCAGGTTCCACGTCATGAACGTGGTGTTGCGGTTGGTGAACTCGTTGTCGAAGCCGACCCGGCTGCCGTCCTCGAGCTCGTCGCCGTAGCTGGGACCGGGACCCGCCTCGCCGATCCATCCGGCGTCGGCCTGGGGCGGGACGCAGCAGCCGATGTGCTGGAGGCTGTAGAGCACGTTCGAGGCGCAGTGCTTGATCCCGTCCTCGTTACCTGTGATCAGGCACCCTCCGACCTTGCCGTAGTAGAGCCACTGGCCCTTGTCGTTCAGTTCGCCGGAGTGGGCGTAGAGGCGCTCGATGACCTTCTTCGTCTCACTGCTGTTGTCACCGAGCCAGATCGGTCCGGCGATCACCAGGATGTCCGCGGCCAGCACCCGCGCGAACAGCTCGGGCCACGCGTCCTCCGCCCAGCCGTGCTCGCGCATGTCCGGGTACACACCGGTGGCGATGGCGTGGTCGACGGACCGGAACTGGTCCACGGCCACACCCTGCTTGGCCATGATCGACGCGCTCACGTCGATGAGGCGCTGCGTGTGGCTCACCTCCGGGGAGCGGGTCAGCGTCGTGTTGATGAACAACGCGGACAGGTCGGGGAACAGCTGGCGGTCGTCGGTGGTCATGTTGGTCAGTCCCTCCGGGTCGCTGGTCGTTACGGCGCCGCTCGGGCGGGCGGTCAGACCGCCCCGTAGAAGGGTGCGTCGAAGCTGAAGACCCCGCCGTCGCTGGCCACCAGCCAGTATCCCCCGGTCGTGGAGTCGACGGCCATGCCCATGACCGGCGCATTGAGCGCCGTGCCGCCCATCGACCCGAGGAAGCCGGCGGCCCCTTCGTTGAACACCCCGCCGTCGGAGGCGACGAACCAGTAGCCCTGCCCGTCGGGGAGTGCCGTCATCCCGTTGACCGGGCGGTTGAGGCGGAGGCCGCCGGTGCTCCCGAGGAAGGGCGCGTCGAAGGCGAAGATCCCCCCGTCGGTGGCCACCAGCCAGTAGCCGCCGGTGGCGTCGTCGGCGCTCATGCCCACCACCGGCTGATTGAGCCGCTGGCCGCCCATCGAGCCGTGGAAGGTGGCGTCCCCGAAGGCGAAGATGCCGCCGTCGGCGGCCACCAGCCAGTAGCCCCTGCCGTCCGCCGTCGCCACGATGTGGGCGATCGGGGCGTTGAGGGCGTGGCCGGCGAGCGAGCCGTAGGAGACGGCCCCGCCGTACGCGGACACACCCCCGGCGGCGTCGGTCAACCAGTACCCCTTGCCGTCCGACAGCGACGCCATCCCGACCACCGGAGTCGGGGTCCAGTAGCGGATGGCGCCGTCGTAGGAGTAGATGGTGGACAGGTAGGCCATCGAGTGCTCCTGGACCGGTTGCTGTTGGCCGATGGCGTCCCACACCATCCCGTTCCCCGCGTAGATCCCGGAGTGGGAGAACCCGTCGAGGCTGCCGCCCCAGTAGGTGGCGTCACCCGGGAGCAGGTCGGCCGCGTCCTGGGCGATGGTCCCGCTCGGCAGGATGACCGTCCCCACCCCCGTGGGCTGGCTGCCGTCGCCCGGCAGCGCGATGCCCGTGGCCTGGTAGACGGCGTACTGGACCAGGCTCATGCAGTCGAAGCCCTTGGCGCCCGGGCCGCACCCCGGTTCGTTCACTCCGCCGTTGGTCGGGCCGTTGATCCCTCCCCCGCCGTCGCAGTAGGGCACGCCCGCCTCGGAGGCGGCGAACGCCGCGATCTGGTCGCCGACGGTGGCGGCCGCGGCGTGCTGCACCTCCACCGACAGGCCCACCCCGGTCATGGCCACGAGGAGGAGGAGCGGGGCTCCGACCCACCTCGTCGCCCGGGCCAGCTTCGATCGCCGCGCAGTCATCCTTCGCCTCCCGGGGTCCGACGGTCATCAGGTCGGCACCAGTATCGGCACATCTGACCCGGTTCCGGAGTGATCCGACGGTTGCAATCCGTTCGACGGCCCGACGGTCCGCCCACCGGATCGGCGGCGCGGGCGTCCCGATCCGGCATCGGCCGGGCACCCGACCCCGGATGATCCGGTCGGGGCCCACCGTAAGGTGCGGACAGGAAGCCGACGTCGACCACGGTGAATCGAGGACCAATGACCGCTACCGCCCGGGCCGTGCGTTTCGACCGGTACGGCGACCGTGACGTGCTGTACGTGGGGGAGATCCCGATGCCCGTCCCCGCCCCGGGCCAGGTGGTGGTGGAGGTACGGGCCGCCGGCATCAACCCGGGGGAGACGTCGATCCGCGAGGGCCGACTGCACGACCGGTTCCCGGCCACCTTCCCCTCCGGCGAGGGCAGCGATCTCGCCGGCGTGGTCACCGCGGTCGGCGATGGTGTCGACCGGTGGGCGACGGGTGACGAGGTCCTCGGGTTCTCGTGGGAGCGGTCCAGCCATGCCAGCCACGTGGCGGTGCCGGCCGAGCAGCTGGTCCGCAAGCCGCCCGGGCTCAGCTGGGAGGTCGCCGGGTCGCTGTACGTGGCCGGGTGCACGGCGTTCGCCGCGGTACGGGCCGTGGGTGCCGCCCCCGGTGACACCGTGGCGGTGTCGGCGGCCACCGGCGGTGTCGGCAGCCTCGTCGTGCAGCTGCTCCGGGTCCGGGGAGCGCAGGCCCTGGGCATCGCCTCGGCGGCGAACGCCGGGTGGCTCACGGCCCACGGGGCGGTACCCGTCCCCTACGGCGACGACTTGGAGGACCGCCTGCGGGCGGCGGCGCCGGACGGCGTCGACGCCTTCATCGACCTGTTCGGCCCCGAGTACGTCCAGCTGGCCGTCGACCTCGGTGTCGACCCGGATCGGATCGACACCGTCATCTCGTTCGAGAAGGCGGCGGAGGTCGGGGCCCGGACGGAGGGCAGCGCCGCGGGGTCCACACCCGAGGTCCTGACCGAGCTCGCCGATCTCCTGGCGTCGGGAGCCATCGAGATGCCGGTTGCGGCCACGTTCCCGCTCGAGCAGGTCGGCGACGCCTTCGAGATGCTCGAGCACCGCCACACCCGAGGCAAGATCGTACTGGTCCCCTGATCGACCGGCCCGACGCCGTCCACCGCCGGGTGCCGGGGTCCTAAGGTCTGGCCATGTCCCCGCCCGAGGGTGGCGCACCGTCGCCGCGGATCGAGGCGCTCGAGGCCGCCGCGACCACCCTCGAGCTCGAGGAGCCGGAACTCGTCGCCACGGCGACCGCCGACTGCGTGGCGCGGGCCGAACGCGAGCTCCGGGACGGCACGCCACGGGGGAAGGCGTACGTGCTCGGACTCCGTGACCTGACCGTCGAGCAGCCGCCTCTCGGCATCGCCGTGGCCCGCTCCCTCGGTCTCGAGCACATCGTCGGGGACCTGCTGGACGGGACCTCCGTGGACGGTGTCCCCGGTATCGGACCCGATGGCCAGGTCCTGGCGCCGAGTCCCTCCGACCGGCGCCGGCGCCGGGGCGCCGTCCTGGTGCTGCTGGGCGGCATCGTGCTCCTCGTCGGCGCCACCGCGGCCGACTCGCTCTCCCTCGTGTGGGTGATCGTGTGGACGGTCGGCTCGTTCGCCCTGATCTTCGGCGGCCTCCGCGACGTCCTCCACCGCTGAGCCCGACGTCGACGGCCCCCGGTCGCCACCCACCCGATGGGCGGGGCCCAGCTACCCGACGGTGCCGACGCCGGCCCCGCCCACCGCCCGGAGGTGGAGGACGACGTCCCGGTAGGCATGGCGCAGGCTCTGTTCGGCGTAGGGGATCTGCTCCTCCACGCAGTAGGCCCGGACCACGGCCCTGGCCCGACGCAGATTGGCCCGGGGCATCGTCGGGAACAGGTGGTGTTCGATCTGGCTGTCCAGGCCACCGAACAGGAACCCGACCATGGCGGATCCGGCCAGGTTGCGTGAGCTCTGGACCTGTCGGCGCAGGAAGCCCAGGCGGTCGTCCCGGTCGGAGGTGGGCATGCCCACGTGGTTGGGGAGGAAGCTGGCACCGAGGTAGAAGCCGAACAGGGCCTGGGAGACGACGATGAAGGCGACGGCCCGCAGCGGCGACAGCACGAGGAACGGCGAGACGAAGAAGATGCCGGCGTGCAGCACCAGCAGTCCCGACTCCACCAGGGCGGCCCGGTCACGACGGTGCGCCAGTGCCCGCACGCTGGCCACGTGGAGGTTCAGGGCCTCGAGGAACAGCAGGGGCACCAACATGAGCGTCTGGATCCCGGCGAACCACCTGCCGAACCGACCGCACGCACGTGCCTGCCCGGGGGTGAACACCAGGGCGCCCGCGGCGATGTCGGGATCCCGGTCCTCCGAGTTCGTGTGGGCGTGGTGGCGGCTGTGCTTGGCGAGCCACCACCCGAAGCTGAACCCGCTGAGCAGGTTGGTCAGCATCAGACCGACCGTGTCGTTGGCCCGGCGGCGGGCCCAGATCTGGCGATGGCCCGCATCGTGGCCGAGGAAGCCGATCTGGGCCAGCACGAAGGCGAGGCCGACCGCCGCCAGCAGGCTCCACCAGCTGTCGCCGACGACGATGACGGTGGCGACCACGGCGGCCAGGCCGGCCACCACGATCGGGATCTTCACGGCGTAGTAGCCGCCACGACGGGCGAGCAGGCCCCGGTCACGCACCCGCCGCGACAGCTCGGCGAACTCCCCGCGCCGCGCCGCGCCCGCCGTGGGCGCTCCGTCCCCGTCCCCCTCCACCGTGGCCGTGGCCGTGGGGGCCATCAGACGGCCTCCGCCGGAGGGCCGCCGAACCGGACCGTGACCCCGTCACGCCGCATGCTCCGGGCGAACCAGGTGATCGACAGCGCGATGGCGCCTGCGGTCAACGTCGTCGAGGCGCCGAGCCGGGCGAGGGGGAACGTGCCCGTCGATGCCGTCAGGAGCAGGGTCAGGACGATGGCTCCGTTCAGGAACATGGCGACGGCCCACAGGAAGGACACCCGCACGAAGAAGCGCTGCACGCTGGGGCGGGCCAGGAGCTG
>PMFY01000209.1 GCA_003157945.1 Acidimicrobiaceae bacterium
TCGGGCTGGTAGTAGTCGTAGTACGAGACGAAGAACTCGACCCGGTTCTTCGGGAAGAGCTCCCGCAGCTCGGACGACAGCTGGGCGGCCAGCGACTTGTTCGGCTCGATGATCAGCGTGGGCCGCTGGACGGCCTCGATCGTCCAGGCGATGGTGGCCGTCTTGCCGGACCCGGTGATGCCGAGGAGGGTCTGGTAGCGGTCGCCGCGCTCCAGGCCCTCGACCAGTCCGGCGATGGCCTGCGGCTGGTCCCCGGCGGGACGGAAGGGGGAGATGACCTCGAAGGGGGGCACGTCGTCAAGGGTACCGGGAGGGTGCGACACCCACGCCGGGTGACCACCGGTCCGGGACGCCGGCGACCGCCCCCGGGGGACGACCCCGCCCGCCTCCCGGGCCTCAGGTCGCCGGTTCGGCGCCGTCCGTGACCGGGTCCGGTTGGGGCAGGGCCACGAGTTCGTCCCACACCCGGTCGACCTCCCGGGCCAGGTGACCGGTGTCGCCCGAGTTGTCGATCACGTAGTCGGCGCCCTCGAGGCGCTCCTCGCGGCTCGGCTGGGCGGCCATGCGGGCCCGCACGTCGTCCTCGGACATGCCCCGCTGCCCGACCAGCCGTTCCATCCGCACCTCGGGGGACACGTCGACCACGATGATGGCGTCGAGGGCCAGGAGGTCCCGGTGGAAGGCCTTCAGCAGGGGGATGTCCATGACGACGATGTCGTCGGTCCCCTTCCAGGCGTCCTTCCCCTCGATCATGGCCACCCCGATCGCCGGGTGGACGATGGCGTTGAGGTCGGCCACGGTGGCCGGGTCGGCGAACGCCACCTCGGCGAGCCGGGGCCGATCGATGCGCCCCTCGGCATCGAGGATCCCGGTCCCGAACCGGTCGACGAGGGCCTGGTGGGCGGGCGCCCCGGGCTCGACCACCTCCCGGGCCACCTTGTCGGCGTCCACCAGGTGGGCGCCGTGGGCCACGAGGAGCTCGGCCACCGTCGACTTGCCGGCGCCGATGTTGCCGGTGAGTCCGACGGTCAGCACGGCGCGATCCCCCGGTCGCTCACGCCGGGCGGCGCGGTCGCGACGCCGTGGCGAACAGCACCATCGTCGTCCGGTCGAGGTCGTCGGTGACGAAGAAGTCGTCGGCCGAGATGCCGGTCACGCCGCCCGAGTCGCCCCGGGCGATGACCTTGTAGGCGAGGGGAAGGATCCGGGTGTAGATCCCGACGTACCAGGACCTCGGGATCTTGTGCCGGAGGTCGAGGAAGTCGAGGCGGAGCACCTTCTCGGCCTTGACCCGCCGGGCGGTGAAGTCGGCCTTGGCGTGGGGCACGGCGTCGAGACCCTGGATCGTGACGTCGTGGAAGTGCCGGGAGAGCAGGGCGCGCAGCTCGGGCGGCTCGAACAGGTGGATGTGGAACGGGTTCTCGAAGTCCGCCGGCTCGTTCGGCGTCAGGAAGAAGACCGTGCCGTCGTCCCCGAGCACGCGGGCCAGCTCCGCCACGTGCCCCTCCGGCTCGTCGAAGTGCTCGATGAGGTGGGACGAGCAGGCCCAGTCGAACCCGCCCTCGGCGAACCCGAGGGCGAGGGCGTTCATCTGGGCCGTGACCAGGCCGCCGGGACCGTAGTTCCGCTTCGCCTCCTCCACCGCCTCGGCGCTGTAGTCGACGCCGACGACCCGGCGTCCGGGGGCCAGGAACCGGGCCGACTCGAAGCCCTGGCCGCACCCGACGTCCAGGACGGTGCCCGACCCGAGCCGCTCGATGATGGTGCGGTAGCCGGCGGCGTGGAGCGCCAGCAGCGAGTCAGGGGTGACCCCCTGCTGGGGGCGCTCACCCGTGAGCTGGCGGCCCTTGCGGTCCGCGGTGGCCGCCGACCCGGCGGGTACGTGTGCGGTGCTCATCGGCCCGACCGACGCCGACGCCGACCCTGCCACTGCTCCCACTGGTCCATCTGACTCCCCGTCCTCGTGCCGGCGCCCGCGGCTGCCGTGACGGCGCCGCGGTCGTGTACCTTACCGACCGCCCGGGCCACCGAACGGACCCTTCCCCGCCGGGACCACGGCCCGACCGACCGGGGAGCCGGGCACCCCGTTCGGCGGCCTCAGACCGTGCGCGACAGGGCCTCGGTGCCCAGCGCGGCCAGTGTGCCCCGGGCGGTGGCGTCCCAGGTCAGGCGGCCGGCGTGCTCGAGAGCCCCGACACCCAGCCGGCGCCGGAGCACCTCGTCCCGCAGCACGGCGTCGAGCGCGGCCACCATGTCGTCGGTGGTGTCGACCAGGAGGCCGGACGTCCCGTCGACGACCGCGTCCTCGTGCCCGCCGATGCGGGTGGCCACCGACGGCGTCCCGCAGGCCCCGGCCTCGGTGACCGTCATCCCCCAGCCCTCGCGCAGCGACGACGACGCCACCACCCAGGCCGACCGGTAGAGGTCGAGGAGGGCGTCGTCGTCCACGAATCCCGGCAGCTCGATCCAGCCCTCCGCCCCGTGGCTCCGGATCAGGGCCTCGAGGGCGGGGCGCTCGTAGCCCTCTCCGGCCAGGACGGCACGCAGGTCGGGGTGCTGGGGCTTGAGGCGCACCAGGGCCTCCACGAGCAGGTGGAACCGCTTGACCGGCACCAGGCGCCCGACGGCCACCACCAGCGGCACGGCCGAACGCTCACCGCCGGGGGTGAACCGTGGCTCGACACCCGGTGGGACGACGGTGATGTGCTCGGCCGGCAGGCGGAGCCGATCCACGATCTCGGCCTTCGAGGAGTGCGACAGCGTGACGATGCGCCCGTGCCGGTAGAAGGGCGGGGCGATCCGGTGCTCGACCACGTGACCGGCGTCGGCGAGGCCGCGCGGCAGCACCAGCTTCCACATCTCGTCGTGCACGTGGTGCAGGAAGGTGATCTGGGGACTGCGCGACCAGACGGGGCTGAAGAACGGCATGCCGTTCCAGATCTCCACGACCCCGTCGCCCGTACCGATGCGGCCCACGGCGCCCGACAGGATCGAGCGGGGGAACACGGAGTACCTCCCGGCCCGGCGGATGACGCGGTAGCCGTCCCGCCGCACCACCCGGCGGCCGCCGGGCACCGAGGAGGTCGTCATGGACACGTCGAGACCCGCCTGGGACCAGGCGGTCATGACCCGGTGGGCGTGCAGTTCGCTCCCACCCGCCTCCGGATCGTCGTAGTCACGCCACGCCAGGACGTCGATACGCCGCAGTCCGGACCGCCCGGCGATCTCCTCGATGGACATGCCGCTGAACAGCGACACGGGGCCGGGGGCGCGGGCCGCACGGGCGGACGGGTGGTCGGAGGCGACGGCCTGGGCCGTTCCCTCCGCAGACGCGTCGCGTCCCGATCCGATCCGGGTGACGGAGGCGTCGGCCGGGCGACCGAGGGCGGCCCGTGCGTCCCGTGAGGAGGGCGTCACCGGCACCGGTTCCACTGTGCTTGCCCGGGGTTCCGCATCGACGCAGTGTACCGGAGACGGGTCGGGACCCCCCGGATCATCGCCCGCGTCCGGACACCGGGGTGGGACGGGATCAGGCCTGGTGGCCCGCCCGTTGCCAGCCCCACCGGCGGGTCCAGTGCTGGCCGCGGTGGCGGACGTGGATGCCGATGAAGGCGATGCCCATGCCCAGGGCCAGGAGGGCCTGCACGATGAGGTCGGCCCAGGCCGTCGCCGTCGGGTGACCGTCGGCGCGGGTGACCAGGATGGCGGCCAGTCCCGATCCGGCGGCCAGGAGGTACACGATCCATCGCGAGCCGGTGCCGAAGAGGTAATTGGTCACCAGCACGGTGAAGGACAGGCAGACCATGGCCAGCACCAGCGGGGCGAAGGCGGCGGAGGCGGTGCTGAGCTTGGCCGAGAACACCAGGGTCAGGAACTGCTTCGGCACCACGACGGCGATGCCCAGCAGCACGACGGCGGGGACGGCGAGGAACAGCAGGGTCACACCGAGCTGCCGGATGGCGTGCCCCCCCTCGTTCCAGCGGATGGTCGCCTCCGGCAGCAGGTAGGCCCCGAGGGCCAGGGCGCCGAACACCAGCGCCTTGGACGCCACGGAGATGGCCGCGTACGGGCCGACGTTGGCGTGGTCCAGGCGGCCCAGCAGGATCACGTCGATGTTCTGCAGGAGGCCCAGCAGGGCGAGCCCCACGAAGGCGGCGGACACGTCGGCCAGGAGCTTGCGCCGGGCCAGGATCTCCTCGGGCGCCGTGGTGGCGACGACCACTCCGTCACGCACCACGGGAGCGGTGGCCGGGTTCGTCCACGCCTTGTGGGCCAGCCAGTGGGCGTGGGCGGTCGCCACCACCTCGCTCAGGAACAGTCCGAGGGCGTAGCCCACCACCCCGAAGCCGCCGACCACCAGGACGAGGACGGCGGCCGTCCGCACGCCGCCCTCGACCAGCAGGTTTCCGGCCAGCGGACGGTAGCTCCGGTGGGCCTGGAGCAGCCCGCGGTCGACGCTGAGCAGGATCCAGATCCCCGCGGCCATGAGGATGAGGACCACCCCACGACCGTCGGGCAGTCGGAGCTGGTGGGCGATCCACCCCTGGAGGGCCAGCACCAGGACCAGTTCGACGGCCATGCCGGCCAGGCAGATCCGATGGGCCCGGGCGATCCACTTGCGCACCAGGTGGCTCTGTCCCGTCGTCTGGAGACCGGTGACCCGGCGCACCACACCGACCAGCACGGCGGACCCGGGCATGGACAGGATGAAGAACAGGCCGAGCAGCTGGGCGATCTCGCCGTAGGACTGGGACGACACCAGGCGGGCGACGGCCACCACCACGAGGGCGGCGGCGCCGTTCACCAGCATGCCGGCGATCGCCACCGGTCCGGCCTGGAGCAGGCCGCCCTTCACCGTGTTGTCGGAGCCGACCAGGCTGGGCGCCGACTCGTCGGGGGGCAGCGGGATCATCGGACCGCCGGCCACGGCGATCCCCACCGCCGGGCCCAGGGCCGCCGACTCCCCGATGGGGTCGGTGACCGTCTCGACCTCCTCCAGGATCAGGTCGAGGCCCGGCTCCGTGTCGTCGGGGCCGGTCGGTGCGTCCGACTCGTCGTGCCCCACGGACCCGTCGCCCCCGCTCAGCCCACGCGCCGGGGCAGGACCGGCGCGTCCCGCCCGGTCGACGTGGACGGGCCGCCACCCGAGCGGCCGTCGGCCGTCTCGTGGTACTCCTCCTCGACGTTCACCGACCAGATGTCGTGGGTGGCGCCGTGGATGTTCTCGACCGTCAGCATGGCGGTGTACATCGAGTGGTCCTGGTTGTTGTACTTNNTGCGGCCCACGGGGTGGACGTTGGGGGCGTGCTCCTCGAACCAGCGCCGGATCACCTCGACGTTGTCCCGGTAGGTGTCGTCGTACACGGGGTAGGCCTTCGGCATCCGGACCACGTAGCCCGCCTCGACGTCGGAGGCGTCGACCAGGCCGATGGCGGCCAACTCCTTGGTGGCCAGCGCCACCAGGTCGTCGTCACCCATCGTCCACATGTCGTCGCCCTCGAACACGAAGTACTCCAGACCCAGGCACGTCCGGCCGTCCTTGACGAGGAACGGCGACCACGAGCCGAAGTTCTGGATACGGCCGACCTTGACATCGGGCGAGTGGATGTAGATCC
>PMFY01000363.1:0-738 GCA_003157945.1 Acidimicrobiaceae bacterium
GACCAGGGTGGTGTGCAGGGCCAGGCCGGTGACCGTGAAGTTGTTGCCGGCCGGGACCGGGGTCGGCGAGATGGCGGCCGACACCGAGGCGGTGATCGGCGTCGTGCCGGCGGGCGCCGACAGGGCACAGGTGGTGGTGCCGATCGGGGTGTCCGCCCCGGCGGGTCCGGCGGTGGCGACGATGCCGGCTGCGCCGACCAGACCGACCGCAGCGAGTGCCACTGCGGCACCTACCGAGGTCACGCGGGTGGCCACTACTCGTGCTGCTCTCATCGACGTNNCCGTACCGATATGCGATCCGCCTGTCCCCTGTGTTTCCCCCGGGCGGCCGGCAGTCCACCCGCAACCTAGGGGAACCCGGACGGTATTGCAATCAGAGGCGACGGGCTCCCGGCACCCCGTCGGGGGACGCCGCGGCGTACGGTCCGGGCGCTACCGTCACCCCGCGTGACCTGGGCCGACGCCGCGCCCGACCTACCATCGGTGCATGTCCTCCTCCCCCCCNNCCGGTGGACCGGTGACCGCCCCGGAGCCCGGGGTGTTCGGCCCCGACGACCTCGACGACCTGTGCGCCCACCTCGACACCCACGGCTACGCCACGCTGCGCGGCGCCATCGACGAGGAGCAGCTGGCGGCGGCCGAGGCCGAGCTGGTCCGGGCCCAGACGCAGCTCCTCGACGGTGCGCTCGACGGACGCCACGCCACCGCCGTCCTCGACGACCCGGACGCCGTGGTCGA
>PMFY01000363.1:798-3749 GCA_003157945.1 Acidimicrobiaceae bacterium
GGCACACCGACCACCAGTCCGGCCCCCACCTGGACGTCTGGCCGGGTCTCGCCTTCACGATCCACTTCGACCCCACGTCGCCGGCCAACGGATTCCTGCGGGTGCTGCCCGGCAGCCATCGGCTCGGCACCGGGGGGATCCCCTCCGGCTTCGAGCGGGTGCCCGGAGAGANNTCCGGAGCGGTCCGGAGCGGTCACCGCGGCGGCGGTACAGTCCCCCCATGGACCTCTATGCCGCGTACCTGGGTGGACCGCTCGCCGACGGGAGGATGGGCGAGGGCCACGAAGTGGTGCTGGTGGTGGCCGCCGACCGGGCCGACGCGGCGTCCCGGGCGGTCGCCAAATGGCAGGGCACACCCCCGGGCCACCTCGACGCGCTCGAGCGGGTCGTCCGGGTGGACGGCTACGACGTGACCCTCACCCCGGCGGTCGGGGCCGACGGGGCCCTCGGTGACCTTTTCGAGATGGAGACCTTCAACTGAGCGAGCGCAACGTCCTCGGTGGCGAACTCGAACCGTGCGGCACCGATCCCCTGACGGGGTTCTACCGCGACGGCTGCTGCTCGACCGGCCCGGAGGATTTGGGCAGCCACACCGTCTGCGCCGTCGTGACGGCCGAGTTCCTCGAGCACCAGCGCTCGATCGGCAACGACCTCTCGACACCCCTGCCGGAGTACCGGTTTCCCGGGCTGGTGCCGGGCGACCGGTGGTGCGTGACCGCCGCCAACTGGCTCCGGGCCCACCGCGACGGGGCCGCCGCCTTCGTGGTCCTGGCGTCGACGCACGAGCGGGCGCTCGAGATCGCCCCCCTGGACGCGCTGCGTCAGCACGCCGTCGACGTCCCCGCCGGACCCGACGGGCTGTAGCCGACCTCCGGACCCCTCCGGCCGGCCTCTCTAGGATGTCCGGGGACGGGTGGGACCCGGCGTCGGGCACACCGGCGCGTCACCGCCCCACGTGAAGGGACGGCACCATGCAGACGCGACTGACCGAGCTCCTGGGGATCGAGCGCCCGCTCATGCTGGCCGGCATGGGCGGGGTCAGCTACCACCGACTGGCCGCGGCGGTGTCCGCCGCCGGGGGCATCGGCACCCTGGGCGCCGCCACCATGGATCCCGCCACCATGGACGCGGAGATGGACGCCCTGCGGAGCCTCACCGACAAGCCGTGGGGCGTGGACCTGTTGACGGCCATGCCGGGCGACATGGCCGCCCAGGTGCAGCGCATCATCGACGCCGGGGCGCGGATCTTCGTGGGCGCCCTGGGCGTGCCCCACGAGGTCATCGCCATGTGCCACGACGCCGACGTGCTGGTGGTCAACATGTGCGGGCGCGTCCACCACGCCGTGCAGGCCGTCGATGCGGGGTGCGACCTCGTGGTGGCGCAGGGCACCGAGGCCGGCGGCCACACCGGACGGGTGGCCACCCTTCCGCTGGTGCCCCAGATCGTCGACGCCGTCGGCGACCGCGTCCCGGTGGTCGCCGCCGGTGGCATCGTCGACGGGCGCGGGATCGCCGCCGCCCTGGCCCTCGGCGCCGACGGCGTCTGGCTCGGCACCCGGTTCATCGCCACCCCCGAGGCGCGCGTCTCCTTGGGCTACCACGATGCGCTGTTGGGGGCCGACGAGAGCCAGACGACGGTGAGCCGCTCCTACAGCGGCAAGCCCATGCGGGTCATCGCCAACGACCGCACCGCCTACTTCGATCGGCACCCCGAGGAGCTGGTGCCCTTCCCCGAGCAGATGATGGCCTCGATCGTCGGTGGCGTCCTCCACCTCCCCACCGGGCCCGACGACCCGAATGTGGACCCGGCGACCGAGTGCTACCCGGCCGGCCAGGGCGTGGGCGCCATCGACGACCTGGTGCCGGCCGGCGACCTCGTGGCGCGGCTCATGGCCGAGACGGAGGAGGCGCTCGTCCGACTCGAGCGGCTGCGCTGACGCCGGACGGGCCTCGGAGGTTCCGGGCCGACGGTCAGGACTGGTTGCCCTCGGCCTGGTAGGTGCGGCAGGGCTCGCCCCGCAGCGTCCCGCAGGCCGGCAGCGTCGCGGTGGCCTTCACGCCGTGGATCACGTTGACCTCGAGGCCGGAGGCGGCGACGCGACCGGTGCCGATCGCCACCGACTGCGTGCCGTCGTCGACCGTGTCGAACTCCCACGACGGGCGGTCACCGCCGGGGGCGGAGATCACCACGCGGAGTTCGGTGCCGGCCCGGAAGGTGTGCACGATGGGGTCGATGGGGATCTTCACCTCCGTGTAGGTCGTCGGCTGCAGGTCCCGTGCGTCCGACGCCAGGTAGCTCGGCACCGTGAAGAGGTCGGTCGACAGCGGCAGGTCCACCTGGTTGGAGCTGCGCAGGAAGCCGGACGTCACGTACTCCTCCTGTCCGCTCGACGGGCGCACCTCGGTGACGGTGGCCTGGAGGTCGACGACCGGCGAGGCCGAGGTCACCCAGAGGTCGAGCGTGGCCGGTCCGGCGATGGTGGTGGCCGAGGTGAACGGGGCGGTCTGGTAGCCGGCGCCGTCCGCGGCCGGGACGGGGGTCCAGTCCCACGGCGGATCGGCGGCCCAGGCGTTGCCCGTCGGCAGGTCATCGGCCGGGCGGGCGCCCGGGTCGAGGACGACGGAGTCGCTGCCGGCCGCCTTGGGCGCCCTGCCGTGCGTCGACAGCACCCCTCCACTGCCGAACCACCAGGTCTCGTCCTTCCCCGCCGGCGGCCACTGGGCGGCGGCGGCGCTGTAGGTGGACTGGGGATCGCCCGCCCCCGAGCTGCCGGCACCGTTGTCGAACAGCATCTCGACCCGGGGGGTCTTCTCGGTGAAGTCCTTGCGGGCCGCGGTGAGGGTCTTGTCCTTGGTGAAGCGGATGGCCGGCAGCGGGGCCTGGCTGGTGGTGCCGGCCGCGAAGCTGGTGAAGTCGTCGAGGACCAGGCCCGCCAGGCCGTTGGGCGCCG
>PMFY01000231.1:0-5683 GCA_003157945.1 Acidimicrobiaceae bacterium
GCGGCGAGGCGGTCATCGACCTGCTGGCCAGCGATGCGGTGGCTGCCGGCTTCGGCGACCTGGTCCTCGTCCTCCACCCCGAGACGGGGCCGGCCATCCGCTACCACGTGGCGCGCACCTGGCCGGCCTCGGTGCGGGTCGGGTTCGCCGAGCAGCGGGTGCCGCTCGGCACCACCCATGCCGTCCTGGCCGCCCGGGGCCTGCTCGGCGACCGCCCGTTCGCCATCGCCAACGGCGATGACGTCCCCGGCCAGGAGGCCATGGCGCTCCTGGCCGACGGGCTCGCCGCCGACGGGTCCGAGCACGCCATGGTCGGCTTCCACCTGCGCAACACGGTCCTCACCTCCGACCCGGTGACCCGGGGGGTGTGCGAGGTGGACGCCGACGGCTACCTCGTGGCCGTCCACGAACGCCGACAGGTCGCCCGGCACGACGACGGCGAGCACTTCACCGCCCTGGACGGGGCGCTGCCGGACAAGCTCGACGGGGACCTCCTGGTGTCGGTCAACCTCTGGGGCTTCCGACCCTCCATCTGGGAGCGGTTCGAGTCGGCCATGGCCGCCTCCGGGCTCGACGAGGAGGCGATCGTGCGGGCGGTGGCGGCCGGCGGCGAGGCGCCCAAGGCCGAGGTGCTCCTCCCCGAGGTGGTCGGGGCCATGCTCGCTGACGGGACCGGGTCGCCGGTCAGGGTGCTGCCCACCGACTCACACTGCCTCGGTGTCACCCACGCCGACGACCTCCCGGTGGTGCGGTCGGAGCTGAGCCGGCAGGTGGCCCGGGGCGTCCGACCCGACCGGGCCTGGAGCGGCGTCGCCTGACCCACGTGCCGCCGGCGGTCCGATCAGCAGGCGTTCCCCGGACGGCCCCGGTCACGGCCGGTAGCATGGACGAGGCACATGACACGAACCCGACGGCTGACCGTGAGCATCGTCCTGAACGGGGTGCTGGTGGCCGTCCAGATCGGGTTCGGCCTGTACGCCCACTCGGTCGGGCTGCTGGCCGACGCCGGCCACAACCTGACCGATATCGGCGCGCTGGCCCTGTCCCTGGTGGCGGTGCGCATGGCCCTCCGGCCGGCCAGCCCCGCCCGCTCCTTCGGCAACCACCGCGCCACCATCCTCGCGGCCCTGGCCAACGCCGTGCTGATCGCCGCGGTCACGGTCCTGATCGTGGTGTCGGCGGTCCACCGGCTGCTCCACCCGGAGCACGTCGAGGCCGGCATCGTGGTGGTGGTGGCCGCGGCCGGCCTGGTGGTCAACGGGATCGCCGCGGTCCTGCTGACCGAGGCCTTCAACCACGTGGCGGCCGCCCGGGCCAAGTTCGCCGCCCATCCCGACGCCCTGGCGTCGGCGGCGGTCCTGGTCGCCGGCCTGGTCCTGCTGGCCGCCCCGTCGGCCACCTGGCTCGACCCGGTGTCGTCCCTGGTCGTGGCCGGCATCATCATCACCCAGGCCGCCGGCGTGTTCCGCTCGAGCGTCGCCGTCCTGCTCGAGTCGACCCCGTCCGACCTCGACCTCGACCTCCTGACGTCGACCATGGCCGGCGTCCCCGGGGTGAGCGACGTCCACGACCTCCATGTGTGGAGCCTGTCGAGCGAGGTGCGCCTGCTGTCGGCCCACCTCGTGCTCACCGGCCACCCCACGCTCGAGGAGGCCAACGTCGTGGGCGACCGGGTCCGGCACGCCATCGGCGGACCGTTCGACATCGCCCACAGCACCCTCGAACTCGAGTGCGAGCCCTGCGCCGACGTCGACGTCGACCCGTGCGCCATGGAGTCGGCGCCGGTGGCCACGTCCCACCACCACCACTGACGGGACCGTCGACGCGTGCCGCATCCGGGCCGTGCCGCCTCCCCACCCCGAGC
Organism: Acidimicrobiaceae bacterium; assembly: GCA_003157945.1. The sequence continues at coordinate 1,865 of PMFY01000231.1, forward strand.
GCGACGCAGCCCCGAGTAACCGGACGGTCGAGACCGCCCGAGCTCCTCGGGGCCACGTTCCGGTGGCCCGGCTCCACCCGTCGCAGGTCGTGTCGGACAACCTGCGCCAGGTACCCGTCCCGGTGCGCCCTGGGGCACCCCGGTCCGTCCCCGGACCTCCCTGCCGGCCCGCCTGCGGCCTCCCGGTCACTCCCGGCTCGCTCCCGGCCGCCGGTCTGGGACCGGTTCCTGGGGGCTCACCCGGAGCCCCGGAGGGCTTCGGCTTCCCGACAGGAGTCACTCTGAACGGGGCGCTCCGGAGGGTCAAGGGTCCGGCGCGAAATCCTGAGCTTTTCCGCCACATTTCCCGGGTCGTCCCCAGCCGACGATGAGATCTCCACCGTTCGTCCCCAGGCGCGGACCCGGACGACGCGTGGACCGGGACGTCGCATCCGCGGGAGACGAGGGGCGCGGCGGCGGCCGNNGCCTGACCTCGGGTGGCCTTCATCACCAGGCCGGTGAAGAACCCGGCCAGCTTGTCGTCCCCCTCGCAGAAGCGGGACCACTCGTCCGGATGGGCGCCGACCGCCTCGGCCACCGTCTCGACCAGCGAGTCCTCCGACATGGCCTCGAATCCCTTCTCCCGGGCGATGGCCGCCGGGTCGCCACCGTGGGCGAAGAGCTCCGCCAGGACCGCCTTGGCCTGGGTCGCCGACAGGCTGCCCTGCATCTCGAGGGTCAGCAGTTCGACGTAGGCCTTGGGGTCCAGCCGGCGGGCGGCGTCGGCGTCGGTGGCCGCCTCGTTGGCCGTGCGGGCCAGGGCCAGGGCGGTCCCGACCCCCGCGGCCACCGCCTCCACCACCAGGTCGTCGAGGCCCAGGTCGACCACGGTCGCCACCTGCAGGAGCTGGGAGTCGGTGGGGCCCCCGGCGCCGTCCAGCAGCGCGGCCAGCCGGGCCCGTCGCTCGGCGGGCATCATCCCGAGGGTGTCGGCCACCGCCCGGATCCACTCGGCGTCGGGCACCAGCGGCACCAGGTCGGGCTCGAGGAAGTACCGGTAGTCGTAGGCGTCCTCCTTGGANNGGCCTCGTACTCGATGGCCCGGCCGAGCGACCGGACGGAGTTGAGGTTCTTGATCTCGCAGCGGGTACCGAAGGGATCGTCGACGCTGCGGCGCACGGACACGTTGGCGTCGACCCGCATCGACCCCTCCTCCATCTTGCCGTCGGAGGCACCCGAGGCCACCAGGACGGCCCGCAGCTCGGTGACGTAGGCCCGGGCCTGGTCAGGGGTGCGCATGTCCGGGGCGCTCACGATCTCGACCAGGGGCACGCCCGAGCGGTTGTAGTCCACCAGGGAGTAGTCCGCCCCGTGGATCCGGCCCGAGGCGCCGGCGTGGGTGGTCTTGCCCGTGTCTTCCTCCATGTGGGCGCGCTCGATGCCGACGCGGAACCCGTCGGGCAGGTCGAGGTGGCCGTTCACGTTGATCGGCTCGTCGTACTGGCTGATCTGGTAGTCCTTGGCCTGGTCCGGGTAGAAGTAGTTCTTCCGGTGGAAGGTCGACGGCCGGATGTCGCAGTGGAGGGCGCTGCCGATGGCCATGGCCAGCTCCACGGCCCGCTGGTTGAGCACCGGGAGGGAGCCGGGCAGGCCCAGGCAGTTGGGGCAGACGTTGGTGTTGGGCTCGTCGCCGAAGGCGTTGGGACAGCCGCAGAACAGCTTGGTGGCGGTCCGCAGCTCGCAGTGGACCTCGAGGCCGATGACCAGCTGCCAGTCGGCCCTCATGCCGGCACCCCGGTCCGGAGGCGGGGGGCGGCGAGCGGCGGGGCGGCGGCCTCGACCACGGCGGCCACCTGGAACAGGGTGCCCTCCGAGAGCGCCGGGCCGAGCAGCTGCACGCCGACCGGGAGCCCGTCGTCACCGGGTCCGAACGGCACGCTGATGGCCGGGTGGCCGGCCAGGTTGGACGGGATGGTGCACACGTCGGAGAGGTACATGGTGAGCGGATCGTCCACCTTGGCCCCGATGGCGAAGGCGGTCGTCGGGGCCGTGGGGCCGAGCAGGACGTCGCAGCGGGTGTAGGCGGTGGCGAAGCCCTCGATGATCCGCGTGCGGACCCGCAGGGCCTGGTTGTAATAGGCGTCCATGTAGCCGGCCGACAGCACGTAGGTGCCCAGCATGATCCGGCGCTTGACCTCGGCGCCGAACCCCTNNCCGTAGCGGACGCCGTCGTAGCGGGCCAGGTTGGAGGAGGCCTCGCCCGGGGCGATGAGGTAGTAGGCCGACAGGCCGAGGCTGACCTCGGGGACCGACACCTCCTCGATCCGGGCGCCGGCGGCGGCCAGGGCCTCGGCGGCCTGGTGCACCCGGGCCACGACGTCCGGCGCCGCACCGTCCAGGAGCTCGGTCAGGACGCCGACGGTCATGCCGTCCACCCCGTCGTCGAGCACCGAGAGCACCCGCGGCGTCGGTCGGTTGAGCGAGGTCGAGTCCAGCGGGTCGTGGCCGCCGATGGCGTCGAAGAGCAGGGCGGCGTCGGCCACCGACCCGGCGAAGGGTCCGATCTGGTCGAGCGAGGAGGCGAAGGCCACCAGCCCGTAGCGGGAGACGGTCCCGTAGGTCGGCTTCATGCCCACCACGCCGCACAGGGCGGCCGGCTGGCGGATCGAGCCGCCCGTGTCGGAGCCGAGGGCGAGGGGGGCGAAGCCGGCGGCCACGGCGGCGGCCGAGCCACCCGAGGACCCGCCGGGCACCCGGTCGGTGTCGTGGGGGTTGCGCGTGGTGCCGAAGGCCGACGTCTCGGTGGAGGAGCCCATGGCGAACTCGTCCATGTTGGTCTTGCCGATGGCCACCGCCCCGGCGGCGGCCAGCCGGGTCACCACCGTGGCGTCGTACGGCGGCTCCCACCCCTCCAGGATCCGCGACGAACAGGTGGTCGGGACGCCCCGCGTGCAGAGGTTGTCCTTGAGGGCGACGGGCACGCCGGCCAGCGGCCCGGGATCGCCACCGGCGGCGACGGTGGCGTCGACGGCTCGGGCCTGGGCGCGGGCCCGGTCGGCCGTGACCAGGTTGAAGGCGTGGACCGCCTCCTCCCCCACCTCGATGACGGCCAGGTGGTGCTCCAGGACGTCGACGGCACTGAGCTCGCCGGCCCGGACCATGGTGGCGGTCTCGAGCGCCGGGCGCGGGGCGGTCATGGCGCCTCCCCGAGGATCCGGGGCACGCGGAAGCGGTGGTCCTCGACGGACGGCGCCTGGGCCAGGACCTCGTCCCGGTCGAGACAGGGGGCGGGCTCGTCCGGGCGCAGCACGTTGGTCACGGCCATGGCGTGGGCCGTGGGCGCCACCCCGGCCAGGTCGAGGGAGGCCACGTCGGCGGCGTGGTCCAGGACTTCCGCGAGCTGCCCGGTGAAGAGGACCAGCTCCTCCTCGGTGAGGTGGAGGCGGGCCAGGGCGGCCACGTGGGCCACGTCGTCGCGGGTGAGTCGGGCCGGCTCCGCCATCAGGCGTCCCCGCCGAACACCGAGGTCACGAAGGCCACGACCCGTGACTCGATCAGCGGGGCGTCGTTGTCGAGGGTGGCCACGTGGTAGCTCTCCTCGAGCCAGACCCGCTCGACCGGGCCCCGCACCCCGTCCACCACGGCGTCGCCGGAGACCGACTCGACCACGTGGTCCTCCCGGCTCGAGAGCACGAGCACCGGGCAGTGGATGTCGGCCAGCTTGGCCTCGACCTCGTCGGCCCCCTCGAACAGGGACAGGACGGCGGCCAGCGGGGTCCCGTCGTAGGCGGCCTCGACGCCGCCCTCCTTCTTGATGTCCGAGCCGATGCCGTCGATGGT
>PMFY01000231.1:5694-6208 GCA_003157945.1 Acidimicrobiaceae bacterium
CCTGGAAGTGGGCCTCGGCGGCTCCGGACCAGTCGTCCCAGCGGGTGGGCACCATGTCCTCGAGGGCGGTGCCGTGCCCGGGCAGCAGGGGCAGCTCGACCGTGAACCCCGCCGTGGCCAGGGCCTCGGCCAGGGGACGCATCGACTGGGGGTTGCCGGTGAAGCCGTGCAGCACGAGGACGCCGTCGGCGCCCCCTGGCGCGGACCACGGCTCGGCGCCTTGCAGGATGGGAGCGGTCACGGGGGCGATGCTATCGGCCCCCGGGAGGTCGCCCNNCGGATAGAGTTGCGCCACGATCGACGACGGGCAAGGAGCACCACACCGATGGCCACCTATCTGTTTCTGAGCGACGACTGGCTCGACGAGGCCCGGGCCATCCGCGCCGAGTACGAGGGGCGGGGTGGCGCCATCGAGCACTCCATCCGCATGAACCTCGTGGTGGTGGAGGTCCCCTTCGGTGACGGCGCCGTCCACGCCCATGTCGACACCTCGACGGGCGAGCTCGTCCTCGAC
>PMFY01000107.1 GCA_003157945.1 Acidimicrobiaceae bacterium
CCCGAGCTGCCGGTGGCCCACCTGGTGCACCTGGCCGGCCTGTTCGGCATCAACCCGAACCGGGCCCGGGTGGCCCTCAGCCGGATGGTGGCGTCGGGGGAGGCGACCACCGACGGAACCGGCCGCTACCGCCTCGCCGGCCGGCTTCTGGCCCGGCGCCGACGACAGGTCGAGAGCCTCGGCGGGCGGACCGGTGCGTGGGACGGGCGGTGGCGCCTGGTGGTGGTCACCACGGCGGGCAGCTCCCCCGAGCAGCGCGCCGCGCGCCGCCGCCGGCTGGCCCTCGCCCGCCTGGCCGAGCAGCGCGAGGGGGTGTGGCTGCGGCCCGACAACCTGGCGCTGCACCCCGACCCCGCGGCCGACGACGACCTCGCCACGTGGTCGGCGGTGCCCGACGGCGACCCGGTGGCGCTGGCCGCCGGGCTGTGGGACCTCGACGGCTGGGCCCGTCGGGCCACTTCCCTGATCGCCGGGCTCGAGGCGCGCCCGACCGTGGGGCCGGCCGACCTGGCCCCCGGGTTCGAGCTGTCGGCGACCGTCCTCCGCCACCTGCAGTCGGACCCCCTGCTGCCCCCGGCCCTGCTGCCCGGCGACTGGCCGGGTCCGTCGCTCCGGTCCGTCTACCGGAGCTGGGACGGCGACTACCGCGCCGTGCTGCGGACCTGGGGACGGTCGGCGCGGACGACGTAGGCTCGCCGACCGAGGGTCCGGCCGTCGTCGGTTCGACGTGCCGGTGGGCCCGACAGCGGGAGGGACCATGGCGCAGCGGCAGGGTACGGAGCGGCACGGGCAGTTCGTCGGCCGGGTGGCCGTCATCACGGGCGGGGCCCGGGGCCAGGGGCGCAGCCACGCCGTGGAGCTGGCCCGGCAGGGGGCGGACATCGCCGTGGTCGACCGGTGTGCCGACCTCGCCACCGTGACCTACCCGCTGGCCACCGCCGAGGACCTGGCCGAGACGGCCCGGCTGGTGGAGGCCGAGGGGGGTCGCTGTGTCACCGCCCAGGCCGACGTGCGGGACCTCGACGCCATGATCGCCTTCGTCGACGGGGTCGTCGCCGACCTCGGGTCCGTGGACATCCTGGTCGCCAACGCCGGCGTGTCGACGATGTGCTCCATCTTCGACCTCGACGCCGACGGGTGGTCCGAGACGCTGGACACCAACCTCACCGGCGTCTTCAACGCCCTGCGGGCCGCGGCCCCGCACATGCGGCGCCGGCGATGGGGCCGGATGGTCACCGTCTCGTCGATGATGGGCCGTTCGACCAACCCCCTCATCAGCGCCTACTGCGCGTCCAAGTGGGGGGTGATCGGGCTGACCAAGTCGGTGGCCCAGGAGATGGCCCACTCCGATGTCACCGTCAACGCCATCGCTCCGGGCAACATCTCGACCGGCATGATCCACAACGACACGCTCTACCGCCTGATGCGACCCGACCTCGAGGACCCCGGGCCGGACGACGTGGCGGCCGTGATGGCGTCGCTCCACGTCCAGCCCGTGCCGTGGCTGGAGGCCGAGGAGGTCACCGCGGCACTGGTCTTCCTGTGCTCGGAGGGCGCCCGGCACATCACGGGGTCGGTCATCGACGTCGACGCCGGGGCGTCGGCCCGGTTCACCGCCTGACCGGTCGGGTCCGCCCTACTGCTGCGACATGGCGGCCCGTTGCCGGGCCGCCGCCGTGTCGGCCGGCGGTGCCTTGCGCACCACGTCGACCGTGACCTTGTGCAGGGTGCCCTCGAAGGGGAAGGCGCCGGTGTAGCGCGCACTGACGGGGCTGCCGTGGTCGTAGCCGACGCTCGGGCCCACGCTCGAGATGATGTGCATGGCGAACGGCGCCTCGCCACCGCCGCAGGGGGTCCCGTCGATCAACAGCCGGATCGTGCCGCTGGCCCCGGTGCGCCGGAACTCCACCGTGACCACGGACGGGCCCTCGGGCACGTCGGTGTCGGACACCACGACGGTGTGGTCGTTGAAGCTGTTGTAGTCGAGCACCAGGCGGTCGTCCTGGACGAAGAAGCTGATTCCCGAGTTCTCGGTGCCGGTGGCGAACAGCACTCCACCGTCGCCCCGGTGACGGTCGATGGTGGCCGACATGTCGAAGCCCCGGCCCCCGAGCGACGGCGACACCTGGGACGGCATGGGGGCCATCGGGGGGAAGTACTCGTAGTGCCGGCTGGTCGGGTGGGGCGAGTTGTCACGGAAGCGCGTGAAGAACAGCTCGATGCTCCGGTCGTCGAGCGGGAGGACACCCTGGTCCTCGGCCTCGGACCACCACAGGTCGACCAGTGCGGCCAGGCGCTCCGGTTGCTCGGCGGCCAGGTCGTGGCACTCCGAGCGGTCCTCGTCGAGGTGGTAGAGCTCCCACACGTCGTCGTCGAAGGGGACGTCCTTGATGTGGCGGGTGACCGCCTTCCACCCGTCGGAGATGATCGCCCGGTGCCCGAACATCTCGTAGTACTGGGCGCCCTTGCGCGTGGGCTCTTCCGGCGAGTCGAACGTGTAGGCCATCGACGTGCCGGAGATCAGCAGCTGCTCGAGGCCGCGGTAGACGTCGGGCGCGGCCACCCCGAGGACCTCGTAGATCGTCGGGACGATGTCGTTGACGTGGTGGAACTGGTCGCGGACCGACCCGGCGTCGGTGACCCCCGCCGGCCAGTGGACGATGAGGGGGACGTGGACTCCCCCTTCGTGGGTGTTCTGCTTGTACCACTTGAACGGGGTGTTGCCGGCCTGGGCCCATCCCCACGGGTAGTTGGCATGGCTGTGGGGGCCACCGATGTCGTCGAGGCGCTCGACGGCCTCGTCGGGTGTCTCGACCATCATGTTGAAGTACTTCATCT
>PMFY01000300.1 GCA_003157945.1 Acidimicrobiaceae bacterium
ACCAGCACGGCGAACCCGAGTGACGCCAGGTAGGAGAGGGCGACACTGGCCACCAGGTAGAGCGGGGCGACGAGGCTGCGCAGGACGATGCCGAGCAGGATCCCGAGCACCAGCATCACGATGGGGATGATGCGCAGGAGGTCGTGCATGGAGAGGCCGCCGACGTCGGCCGCCACCGCGGCGTACCCGGCGACCCCGGTGGCCGTCGCCCCGATGGCCGTTCCGGCCGTCGCCACCGCTTCCCGGACGGCCGGCATGGCCGACGCCGCGGCCGTGCTCGTGGACGATCCGGCCGACAGCGAGGTCGGGAATTGCAGGGTGCGACCGTCGGCGCTGATGAAGTCGGGGGACGCCTTGTAGGCGTCGTAGGCGGCCAGGGTCCCGGTGTAGCCGACGGGAGGCGATGCCGGCAGCGCGCTGGGCGGACCGGCGTCGGCCAGCTGGTGACGGGCGGCGACCAGCTCGGCGGCCGTCACCGACGTGCCATTGGGATCGAGCGGACCGGTCACCGAGGAGAACTGCCCGGAACTCCGCAGGACGTGGGTGGCGGTGGTCAGGGCGCCGGGGTCGTCCCAGACGGAGGCCGGCAGTCGGAAGAGGACGTCGGTGGGGTCGGATTCGGCCATGGGATAGTGGGCCGCCAGCAGGACCTGGCCCTTCGCGGAGTCGGCCGCCGACGGCACGCCCTGGCTGTCGAACCCGGTCGGGGAGTACGCCACCATGACGAGGGCCAGGCCGCCCAGGATGACCAGCCCGGACACCATGGTGAGCACGGGCCGGCTGACGATCTTGCCGGCGATCCGCCCCCACGTCCCCCGCTTCACCTGCCCGGCAACCGGGATCCTCGGCCAGAACACGGCGCGGCCGCAGATGGCGAGGAGCGCCGGTAGCAGGGTGAGATTGGCGAACAGGGCCATGCCGATACCGATGGCCAACGCGGGCCCGAATCCCTTGTAGAGCCCGAAGGTGGCGATCACCACCGTGGCCAGTGCGGCGATGACCGTCAGTCCGGAGAACGTGATCGACTCGCCCACCTTGGCCAGCGAGAAGGCGACGGCGTCGAAGGGCGCGAGACCCCGTCGGATCTCCTCCCGGACGCGGAAGATCAGGAAGAGCCCGTAGTCGACCCCCGCACCCAGCATCACGACCACCAGCAGGACGGGCGTGAGGTCGGACACCTGCACGCCGACGTGGGCGGAGGCGGCGATCAGCGGCTCGGCGGCGATCAGGGCGATGCCGGACGGGATGAGGGCGATGAACGGAGCGAGCAGGGCGCGGAAGGTGAAGAGGAGGAGCAGCAGGATGAACAGCACCGACAGGATCTCGGTCAGCTTCTGGGTCTTCGACTGCTGAGTCTGCTGGTCCACGGCCTGTGCCGCATCGCCGGTCAGGTGGACCGCGAGCCCCGCCGGGATGGCGGCCGCCCCGAACGTGCGTCGGACGTCGGACACGGTGTGGACGGCCTTCTGCGAGGTGGAACCGGGGGGGAGGTCCAGGGTCACGACCGCCTGGCGGGCGCGGCCGTCCGGGGACGCGCCCTGGTCGCTGACCCCGAGGACCAGCGGCACCTTGGCGATGGCGGACTCCACCCGGGCGATGGCGGCGTCATCCGCCGCCGACAGCTGCCCGGAGGCGGTGGCCGCCACCAGGACGGCCTGCGACGTCGATCCCGTTTGGAAGGTGGCCGCCAGGTTGTCGGCCCGGACGCTGGGCTCGGTCGACGGAAGGAACTGGGAGTTGCTGCTCTTCTCGACGCTGGAGATCCCGGGCAGACCGAACGTCAGGGCCACGGTGCCGACAACCCATGCGACGACGATCAGCCAGCGGAAGCGGACCGTGAAGCGTCCGAGTGAGGCGAAGGAGATGCGGCGTTCGGACGACAAGGCGTCCAGCCTACGTCCGTGCCCTTCGGCCGCGTAGGGCGGGTCGTGGGGTAATTCGGCCCTAATTTATGGGCCGTTCGGCCCTTGAGCGGCTTCGCCCGGACGCTGCACCGGGCCGTCCGGGATCTCCGCTCCGGAGGCTCAGGTGGTGGGCGCCGGCAGCCGACGGGGCATCGGGACGGCGGTCTCGGGCCACCGCTTCCGGCTCACGCCGGAGAGACGGCGGAGGAGGGCGATGGCCGCGGGGTCGTCGTCGCCGGGGCGGGTCTCGACGGCGCCGTCGGCGATCATCCCGTCGAGCAGCTCCCGGCCCTTGTCCGTCCGGACGATGGTGAGCGTCCAGTCATGGAACGACCCGATGCCCCCCGTCGAGATGTCGGCGTGCTCGGCGGCGAAGTCGGGACACGTCGTGCACCCCTCGCGGGTCCAGGCGTGGGCCTCCTTGAGCGGGATCTCATGGAAGCCGCCGTCCCTGGTCCAGACCTGGAAGACGCCCTTGATGTTCATCTTGGCGATGTCAGCGCGGGCGATCCCGTACTTGGCCTCGAACAGCTCCGGGAAGATGGCGTCGTCGAACGTCTTGGAGCACAGCAGCCCGATGGTGAGCGACAGCCGCCGGGCGATCTTGCCCGCCTTGCGGGCCTGCATCATCGGCGGCGCCGACGCCTGACAGCCCATCCCGACCAGGGCGATGCGCTCCGCTCCGCCCTCGATGGCCTGCGGGTAGGCGAGGGTGTTGGCGGAATAGGTGTAGCGGGACCCGGCCGCGGCCAGGACCTGGGCGCGTGTGGTGGCCACCGTCGGCTTCGCCTTCCACGTGGTGCCGTCACCCTCGAGGTCGGACACCAGCGCGGCATCGATCACGTCGTGCTCGAGTGCCCAGATCAGCAGGGCCGAGACCAGTCCACCGTCCTGGCCGGCCCCGTGGACCTCGGGATCGGTGGCCCGGACCAGCAGGACGTCGGACGAGATGCCGGCCACCTCGTCGTCGGTGCGTTCCCGACCGTGCAGATGGGTGTCGATCTCCGGCTCCCACATGCGGAAGCGCGGGCATGCCCGGGTGCACATCGTGCAGCCCTTCACCCCGTGGGTGCAGCTGTCCGGTCCCCCGTCGGCGTCGATGTGGAACGGCTTGTACCGGCCGCCGGTGTCGTCGTAGGAGAGGACGTCGTACGGGCAGGCCACCACACACGCCGCGCAACCGGTGCACAGGCCGGACGTCACGACCTCGGTGAGCAATTCGGTCCAGTGCGGCTTCTCGGGCGGCATGGGGGACACCCTACCGTCCGTCCCCGGCACCGCAGCGACCCGTCCGGACCGTCGCACCACCGCGGTGGCTACCCTCTCGACGTGCCCGAAATGCTCGAGGTGGAGTGCTACCGGACCCTGGCCGAGGAGACGCTCGGTCGGACGATCAGTGGGGTCGTCTCGCCGGACGACTGGTACCTGAAGGCGGGGCTGTCGGCACCGGCCCTCGAGGCGGTGTTGGTGGGGCGCCGGTTCACGGCGGCCCGCAGGATCGGCAAGCTGCTCCTGCTCGACGTCGACGACGGCCCGGTGGTGGGCGTGCGATTCGGAATGACCGGCTCCCTCCTGGTGGATGGCGTGGACCGGGTAGGGCGCCTCCAGTACTCGTCCACCCGCTTCGACCCGGCCTGGGACCGCTGGTCGGTGACGTTCGCCGACGGAGGGGTCCTCGTGGTCCACGACCCGCGCCGACTGGGCGGCGTCACCCTCGACCCTGACGTCTCCCACCTCGGGGAGGATGCCGCATCGGTCAGCCTGTCCGGACTGCAGCGGGCACTGGCCGGCTCGTCGGCGCCGCTCAAGGCCAGGTTGCTCGACCAGTCCCGGGTGGCCGGCATCGGCAACCTGATCGCCGACGAGGTGCTGTGGCGGGCCGGGCTGTCGCCCCGGCGACCCGCAGCATCGCTGACCCCGGCGGAGATCCGCAGGCTCCACCGCCACCTCGGGCGCACCTTGGCCGACCTCACCGACCGGGGCGGCTCACACCTCGGTGACCTCATGGACGAGCGGCACGTGGGCGGTGTGTGCCCGAAGGACGGTACGCCACTCGTGCGGTCGACGATCGGCGGTCGGACCACGTGGTGGTGCCCGACCCATCAGGTCGACTGAGCCTCAGGTCCTCGGCACCTGCTCGGGGCGGTCACCGCCGCCGGCGCCGTCCCCAATTCCGGACCTGGAGCCGGGCCGGTCGAGCCCGAGCTCCGGTTCCTGTCCGAACGGGGGCATCGGCGTGAACGTCCACACCGGTTCCTCGTCGGTGGGCCCGCTGCGGGCCAGGTCCCACCCGTCGTAGGTCTTCATCCGGTGGTGGTGGCGGCAGAGCAAGGCCAGGTTGTCCAGCTCCGTCGGACCGCCGGACTCCATCGGGACCACGTGGTCGATCTCCAGGCCGTAGGCGACCCGGCAACCGGGGACCACGCAGCACCGGTCCCGGAAGGCCAGGGCGGTGCGCAGGGGACGGTTGATGGTCCGCCCCCGGTGGGAGACGGCCCGGATGTCCCCGGCCCGGTGGAAGACCAGCCGGAGGAACGAGTCATTGGCCATCTGGCGGGCCGTGGCCACCGGGATGGGACCCTGGTGGTCGATCTCACAGATCTCGCCGTCGTCGGCGTGTCCCCGGAGCAGGGCGTCGAGATCCACCCGGACCACCACCGAACAGGTCGGGGGACCGTCGATCAGCCGGAGTGAGTCCCACGAGGGCCCCGGGGGTGGCTCGTGGCCACCGACCGCCGGGATGGCACTGCCGGGACCGGTATCGACATCAGGATCGACATCAGGATCGACATCAGGATCGAGACCGGATTCGGGATC
>PMFY01000030.1:0-4115 GCA_003157945.1 Acidimicrobiaceae bacterium
GACAGCGTCGACTTGCCGGAGCCGGCCGGCCCGTCGATGGCGATGGTGACGGGGCCGCTCACCGGTTCCCACCGGCCAGCCGGTCGAGGGAGTCGGCGAAGCCCGGATAGCTGGTGGCCACCGACTCCCACCCCTCGACCACCGAGCGCCCCCCGGGTGCGCAGGCGGCGGCCACGGCGGCGGCCATGGCCATGCGGTGGTCCCCCCGGGCGTCCACCCGGCCGGCGGTCGGGACGCCGCCGCCCTCCACCACGAGGTCGTCACCCTCCACCCGGGCGGCGCCGCCGAAGGCCCGTACCAGCTCGGCGGTCCCCTCCAGGCGGTCCGACTCCTTGACGCGCAGCTCCCCCACGTCCACGAAGCGGGTGGGCCCGTCGGCCGCCAGGCCGGCCACCGCCAGGATCGGCACCTCGTCGAGGGAGGGGATCTCGGCCGCCTCCACGACGGTGCCCACCAGGCGCGACGACGCGCTGGTGACCGAGCCCACGTCACCTCCGACGTCGTGGAGGACGACGTCGGCCCCCATGCGGATCAACACGTGCAGGAACCCGACCCGCTCGGGCCCCAGGTGCAGCTGCTCGACGGTCACCCGGCTGCCCGGCACCACCGCCCCCGCCACCACCCAGAACGCGGCCTGGGACGGGTCACCGGGGACCTCCCACGCCCGCGCCCGCAGCGGGCCCGGCCGGAGGCGCACGACCCGGCCCCGCCCGACCGGCTCGACGGTCACGTCGGCCCCGGCCTCGGCCAGCATCTCCTCGGTGTGGGCCCGGGTGGCCACGGCCTCGCGCACCACGGTCTCCCCTCCGGCGTCGAGCCCGGCCAGCAGGACGGCGCTCTTCACCTGGGCACTGGCCATCGGCGGGGTGTAGTCGATGCCCAGCAACGCGGCGCCGGTCACCTGCAGCGGGGGCAGGCACCGGTCGCCCTCCCCGACCACCGTGGCCCCCATCAGCGACAGGGGGTCGGCCACCCGGTCCATGGGCCGGGACCGCAGTGAGTCGTCACCGGTCATCGTGGTGGTGCCCGGAACGGCGGCCACCACGCCGGCGAGCAGTCGCATCCCGGTGCCCGAGTTGCCGAGGTCGAGCGGTCGCGCCGGGGCGGACAGCCGGGCGCGTCCGCCGGTCACGGTGACACGGTCGCCCTCCGAGGTCACGTCGGCGCCCAGCGCCTCGACGGCCGTCCGGGTCCGCACCACGTCGTCGCCCCGGGACAGTCCGGTGATCGTCGAGGTCCCCTCGGCCAGTGCGGCGAGCAGCAGGGCCCGGTGGGAGATCGACTTGTCGCCCGGCACGCCGACGGCCCCGACCAGGGGACGCCCGCCGGGCACCTCGAGCGTCTCGCTCCCGGGCCCGGTCATCGGCCCGGCCCGACCGGCGAGATGCTGCAGCGGTGACCCCGACCGGCCAGCGCCTCGGCGAAGGTGGGTGCGCTGGCGGCGTCGATCACGACCACCAGGACGCCGCGGTCGCCCTCCACCGAGTGGGCGATCTCGAGGTCGAACACGTTGATGCCCAACTCCGTGGCCAGCACGAGGACGTCGGCCAGGGCGCCCGGACGGTCGCGCACCGGGATGCGGACCTCGACCAGTTCCTCGGGGCGCGGCGCACCCGCGCTCATCGCCCGGCGGGCGGTGGCGGCCCGCTGCAGCACGCCCAGCAGCGACTCGTGGTCCCCCTCGGCCACCCGGCGACGCATGGCGCCCAGCGAGTCGATCAGCAGGTCGAGGGTGGACACGATGGCCTCGGCGTTGTCGTCGCAGATGCCGGGCCAGATCGTGGGCTGCCCGGCGGCGATGCGGGTCATGTCGCGGAAGCCACCGGCGGCGAGCTGCAGGAGGGCGCCGTGCTCCTCCTCGAGGTCGGAGGCGAGCGCCATGAGGGTGGCCGCGGTGAGGTGGGGCACGTGGGACACCACGGCCACCAGCGTGTCGTGCTCGACGGGGTCGAGGGCGACCACGTTGGCGCCGAACTCGGCCAGGATCGAGCGCACCCGGGCGTAGGCGGCGGGGTCGGTGGTCGGTGTCGGCGTGAGGACCCAGGTCGCGCCGACGAAGAGGTCGCCGCGCGCGCCGCGCAGGCCCGCCTGGTCCGTGCCGCGGGCGACCGTCACCGCGGCGTATGCGAACGACGTCGTTCCCTTGCTGATCCCCGTCTCGGTGCGCACCCGCTTGCCCGTCTGCAGCGCGTGCCGGAAGAGGGCCGAGAGCACCGGGCCGCTGGTGCTCTCCTCCTGCGCCCGTTCGAAGGCGTGCCGCACCTGGCCGACGACCTCGGTCTCCCCGGTCACCACGGACTCGAGGCCCGACGTCACCGAGAACAGGTGGGAGGTGACGTCGTCGTCGAAGCGGATGCTGGCGTGGGCCGACAGCTCCTCCACCGGGACGCCGGAGTGCTCGGAGAGGACCTCGTAGATCTCGGCCACGGCGTCGTGGAAGCGGTCCACCACGGCGTACACCTCGGTGCGCAGGCAGGTCGAGAGCACGACCGTCTCCTGGACGTTGCGGCAGTGGCGCAGCTCGCTGAGCAGCTTGTGCAGGTCGGCATCGCTGACGGCGGCCGCCTCCAGGAGGGGCAGTGGGGCCTGCGTGTGCTGGAGCCCTACGACGACGACGGACACTCGGTTCCTTCCTGGGTCGGCTCACAATGGTGCCCGTCCCACCCCACAGCCTGCCAGTCAGGGGCGGGGCCGGGTACCGCCGAAAGTCCTCAGTCGAGGTCGGAACGGGCCGAGAGGCCCACGGCGCGCATGAGGGGCCCCCGCTCACCGCCGTGTGAGCCGGCCCGCCCGTCCTCCTCCTGGCGGGCCCGGTAGAAGCCCAGGACCTGCAGCTCAATGGACAGGTCGACGTAGCGCAGGTGCACCGAGGGCGGGACGTCGAGCACCCGGGGGGCGAAATTGAGCAGCGAGGTCACGCCGGCCCGCACGAGCAGATCGGCCACGCCCTGGGCCGACCAGCCCGGTGTCGTGATCACCCCGATGTCGGGCCGGTCCTCGGCGCCCAGGGTGGCGATCTCGTCCATGTGGCGCACCTTCATGCCCCGGATCTCCTCACCCACCACCGCCGGGTCGATGTCGAAGAGCGAGGTGACCTGGCACCCGCGCGAAGCGAACGCGGCGGAGTTCGTGAGGGCCCGTCCCAGGTTCCCGATCCCCACGATGGCGACCGACCAGTTCTCGTCGACGCCGAGGGCGCGGTCGATCTGGGAGATGAGGAACCCTGGGTCGTAGCCCGAGCCGCGGGTGCCGAACGAGCCCAGCAGCGAGAGGTCCTTGCGCACCTTGGCGGCGTTGAGGCGCGCCAGCTCGGCCAGCTGCTCGGAGGACACGGTCCGGGCGCCGGCGCGCACCAGCTCGGCCAGGATGCGCTGGTACACGGGGAGCCGCAGCACCGTGGCCTCGGGGATCCGCTTCGCCGGCGCAGGCGGCGCCTGCACATCCGGAGCGGAGGATGCCGAAACGTCCGCCTTCTCGTCGCTCACTGCGTCGGATGGTACCGAGGAGCCTCCCGGCGGCACCAAACCGGGTGGCGCCGGCCCGCTCACCAGGCGAGAACGAGAAGCTCCCCCGCGCCGACGTTCAGCCAGCTCGCCGCCGAGGCCTCGCCGGCCACCACCGCCAGGTGGCCGTTGGCGTCGACGAGCAGCCCGAACTCGCCGTGCTCCAGGTCGCCGAAGGCGTCGACGCAGCGCAGGCGGACCCCGTCGGGGACGAGCGACGGCGGGAGCCCGTCGAGGTACGCCGCGCCCGTCTCCACGCGGGCGGCCAGGTCGATGCTGCCCGCCGACGGGATGCCGGCCACGCGCGCGTCGGCCACGGTCGCCGCCAGCTGGAGGTTGCCGAAGTGGTCGACCCACGTGACCTCGGCGCGCAGGCAGGTCCGGCCGTCGTCGAGGCGGCCCTGCTCGACGACCCCGCCGGCGAGGCGCACCAGTGACGCCGGGTCGACCGCCTCCCCCAGGTCCTCGGGCACCGCACCCGCGCACAGCGCCGCCGCGGCGGGGGCGAAGAGGTCCCGCCCGTCGAAGGTGGGGCCGCGGTCCGCGAGCGGCTGGTCGCGGCGCAGCTCCACCACGCGGGTGATCGGCGCCTCCGCCGCCGCCTCCGCCGCC
>PMFY01000030.1:4155-4519 GCA_003157945.1 Acidimicrobiaceae bacterium
CGACCCCGGGGTCGACGACGCCGAGCACGACGCCGGGACCGAGATGCGGCACGGCGCGCACCAGGGTGTGGCTCCCGGCGCGGACGTCGAAGGGTGGCACGTGGTGGGTGAGGTCGATGACCGTCGTCCCGGGGGCGCGCCGCTCAATCACCGCGTGCACGACGCCGACGAACTCGTCCTGCNNGCGTCCGGATGCCGGCCGCGGTGGTGCCCGCCGGCGAGGTGACCATGGCCCGGAGCGCCTCGGGGTCGCTGCCGGTCTCCTTGAGGAGGGCCGCCGAGCCGAGCATGGTCTCGACGACGAGCGTCCGGCTGACGTCGCGGGTCAGGCCCATCTGCACCCCGGCCTCCATGAGCGCCTCGG
>PMFY01000177.1 GCA_003157945.1 Acidimicrobiaceae bacterium
GCCCGGCTGCGGCCCTCGGGGAGCGGCCCGACGCCGGCCCAGCGGGACAAGGCCTGGTTCACGGTCCGCTTCGTCGGCGAGGGCGGCGGTGCGGCGGTGGTGACCGAGGTCGCCGGCGGGGACCCCGGCTACACGGAGACGTCGGCCATGATCAGCGAGGCGGCGCTGTGCCTGGCCGTCGACGACCTGCCGGTGACCGCGGGCCAGGTGACCACGGCCTCGGCCCTCGGACCCGCCCTCCGCACCCGGCTCCAGGCCGCCGGGATCTCGTTCACCGTGCTCGACTGACCAGCGGCACCGGCCCGTGGCGCGGGAAACAAGGGTTGCGCGCCGGCGGACCGACCGGTGGGGGGTCGAGCGACGCGTATGGAATGCTGCAGGTCGTCCGGTCCTCAACCTGGGGCACCCGACCCGGGAGGATGACAGCATGGCAACGGGACGTTCGGGTAGGTGCGGCCGTCGGCTGACGCGTTTCGTGGTGGTCGCGGTGGCGCTCACCGCGGTGGTGACCGGATCGGTCGCCACCTCGGCGGCAGCGGCGACCCCGCCGAGCCTCGTCCGTGGGGGTACCCCGGCGTCGTCCCCCGCCGGAGGGCCTGGCGACCTCCATCTCGTCCACGGCCGGATTCCGGGACGCGGCGCCACGCCCCATGTCGCCGGTGTCCAGGACGGCCCCCTCCTGTCGGACAACTGGTCGGGACAGATCGCCACCGGCGGCACCTATGACAGCGTGGCGGCCGACTGGGTCGTCCCGACGGTGACCCAGAGTGAGGGCGGCACCGAGTACTCCGCCACCTGGATCGGCATCGACGGGACGTCGTCGTCGTCCCTGATCCAGACCGGCACATCCCAGCAGCAGGGCTTCTACTCCGCCTGGTACGAGCTGCTCCCCGGTGCCCCGGTCTCGCTGACCGGGATCGTGCACGCCGGTGACAGCATCGCTGCGTCGATCGTCGACGTCGGGACGGACCTCTGGTCGATCAACGTCGCCGACTCGACACGGGGCTGGTCGTGGCACCAGAACGTCACCTACGCCACGCCGAAGGCGTCGGCCGAATGGATCGAGGAGGCGCCCTACGTGGGCTTCCAGACGTCCATCAGCAACTACGGTGCGGTCACGTTCACCGGCATGTCCGTGTCGGGCCCCGGTACCGGCGCGTCCACCTATACGCCGGTCTACCTGGAGGGCGGCGCCAACGCGCGGACGGGGGCACCCCTGGGCATCACCTCCTGGCCCGACACCTATACGGGGACCGGCTCGTCCACGGTGCACTACGGCTCGCCCACGCCCGTGATCACCTCGGTGACCCCGGCATCAGGCGCCAACGCCGGTGGGTCGGTCGTGACCATCTCCGGCCAGTACCTGTTCGCGGCGGCCACCGTCCTCTTCGGCAGCACTCCCTCCGCGGCGTTCTACCTGAACCCGAACGGCTCGCTGACGGCCTCGGTACCCTCCGGATTCGGCAAGGTCGACATCCTCCTGACCAGTGACACCACCGCCAGCTCCCCGGTGCCGGCCGACCAGTTCACCTACGTGTCGGGCGGCCCCGAGCCTCCGCACGGGTACTGGCTGGTCGGTTCCGACGGTGGGATCTTCAGCTTCGGCTCCGCCGGCTTCTACGGATCGACCGGCAACCTCGTGCTCCAACGTCCCGTCGTCGGCATCACCGCGACGGCCGACCGCAAGGGGTACTGGCTCGTCGCATCGGACGGCGGTGTCTTCGCCTTCGGCGACGCGGCCTTCGAGGGGTCCTGCCCCGGGATCGGCGATTGTTCGGGCGCCGCGGTGTCGGTCGTGCCCGACGCCAGCGGGCACGGCTACTGGCTCGTGACCGATACGGGGTTCCTCTACACCTTCGGCGACGCACCGAACGACGGGCGGCCCGTCGACTACAACGGTGGTCAGGCGCTCCCCCCGGGATCGGTCACCTCGGCCGTCCGGACCCCGGACGGCCTGGGATACTGGATCCTCATCGTCGACGGGTTCGTCCTGCCGTTCGGTGACGCCAACCTCTACGGCGACACCCACGGTGACGCCTACGGATCGGTGAGTCCGACCGATCCGGCCACCGCCGTCTTCGCCACCGGCGACAAGCTCGGCTACTGGGTCGCCTCGGCCGACGGCTCGGTGTTCGACTACGGCGACGCCCCCGCGGACGGCAGCATGGCCGGCCACCCCCTGAACGGAGGGATCATCGCGGCCACGGGTTGGTAGACGCGGGGTGGTAGTAACTGGCCCATGAGCGACACGCCCCCGACCGGGTCCGACAGCCCTCCACCGTCGGATCCCCGTCAGGCGCGCGACGACCGGGCCGCGTGGGGCGAGGTGGCGACGGGCGAGTCCCGGTGGCCTCCGGTCCTGGCCGTCGTGGTGGCCATCGCCCTCCAGGTGGTCCTGCCGACCAGCCTGATCCAGGGGCTGGGGCCGAGGTGGCTGATCCCCGCCGTCGAGGGCGTGCTGCTGGTGGCGCTGCTGATCACCAATCCCCACCAGGTCGACCGGGCCGAGTCGAACCTGCGCCTGCTGTC
>PMFY01000229.1 GCA_003157945.1 Acidimicrobiaceae bacterium
ACCCGCCAGGCCTACGACCTGCTGTCGGCCGGCTTCGGCCCCGGGTTCAACGGTCCCCTGCAGCTCGTGGCCGAGCAGAAGGGACAGGTCGACGCCCAGACCCTGGACAAGCTGGCCGCGGCGGTACGCGCGCAGCCGGGTGTCGCCGCCGTCGTGCCCGCCGTCACGCTCCCCGCGCACGGCGGGCAGCAGGTGGCCCTCATCAACGTCTATCCGACCACGTCGCCCCAGTCGTCGGCCACCAACAGCCTGATCAACGAGATCCGGCAGACGACCATCCCCGAGGTGACAGCGGGCACCGGGGTCACGGTGTACGTGGGAGGGACGACGGCGATCTTCGCCGACTTCGCGAAGGTCCTCACCTCGAAGCTCCCGCTCTTCATCGGCCTGGTGGTGCTGCTCTCGTTCTGCCTCCTGGCCATCGTGTTCCGAAGCCTGGTCATCCCCCTGACCGCGGCGATCATGAACCTGCTGTCGATCGGTGCGGCCTTCGGCATCCTCGTGGCCGTGTTCCAGTGGGGGTGGGCCGGCTCGGTGTTCCAGGTGAACCAGACGGGGCCGATCGAGGCCTTCCTGCCGGTGATGATGTTCGCCATCCTCTTCGGGCTGTCGATGGACTACGAGGTCTTCCTGATCACGCGCATCCAGGAGGAGTACTTCAAGTGCGGGGACAACCGCACCGCCGTACGCAACGGCCTGGCCGCCACCGGCAAGACCATCACGGCGGCGGCCCTCATCATGATCCTGGTGTTCGGCGCCTTCATCCTCGGCGGCATCCGCGTCATCAAGGAGTTCGGCCTGGGTCTGGCGGGTGGGATCCTGGTCGACGCCGTCATCATCCGGATGGCCGTGGTGCCCTCGGTCATGATCCTGCTCGGCAAGTCGAACTGGTGGTTCCCGAAGTGGCTCGAGTGGCTGCCCCACGTGACCGTCGACCCCAACCTCCCGACCGAAGCCCACACCGCCACACCGCCGGCTCCCGCCGACGAGGAGCCCGTCCCCGTCTGATCGGGTCTGATCGGGTCTGATCGGGTCTGATCGGGTCTGGTCCGGTCTCATCCGGACTGGTCCGGGTCCGGAGTGGGATCGGCCCACCCACCGTGGGCCACCGGGGTTGCCTCCGAACACACCGGTCGCCCGGGACACCCGCCGGGCACAGGTGTAGGTTCGCGCGGAGGAACCAGAGCACCCCAGGGGGATCATCATGTCCGACTTCGTCATGACCATCGGCGGCGACTCCGTCCCGGCCGTCGACTCGTTCGGGGTGGTGAACCCGGCCAACGGCGAGGTCTTCGCCCACGCGCCGGAGTGCACCCGGGACCAGCTCGATGCCGCCTTCGACTCGGCTGCCAAGGCCCAGCGGGACTGGAAGCTCGACGAGGCGGCCCGCCGGGCCACGGTGCTCAAGATGGCCGACGTGCTGTTCGCCTCGGCCGAGGAGGTGGCGCCGATCCTGACCGCCGAGCAGGGCAAGCCCCTCGACCAGGCGGCCATGGAGGTGTTCGCCTCCGGCATGTGGTGCCAGTACTTCGCCAACCTCGAGACGCCCGCCCAGGTGATCCAGGACGACGCCGACGCCTACGTGGAGGTCGTCCGCCGGCCGATCGGCGTGGTGGCCGCCATCACCCCGTGGAACTTCCCCGTGCTCCTCGGCTTCTGGAAGATCGCCCCGGCCCTCGTAGCCGGCAACACCCTGGTCCTCAAGCCGTCACCCTTCACCCCGCTCTCCACCCTCAAGGTGGTCGAGCTGCTGCGCGACGTCGTGCCGCCCGGGGTGATCAACGTGGTGAGCGGCGGTGACGACCTCGGCGCGTGGATGACCAGCCATCCGGTGCCGCGCAAGATCAGCTTCACGGGGTCGACCGCCACCGGCAAGCTGGTGGCCCAGTCCGCCGCCCCCGACCTCAAGCGGGTGACGCTGGAGCTCGGCGGCAACGATCCCGCCATCGTGCTGGACGACGCCGACCCGGCCAAGGTGAGTCGGGCGATCTTCGCCGCGGCGTTCAACAACAACGGGCAGGTGTGCTCCGCCATCAAGCGGGTCTACGTGCCGGAGTCGATCTACGGCGACGTGCTCGAGGGGCTGACCGCCGAGGCGGCCGCCGTCCAGGTGGGCGACGGCACGGTGCCGGGCACCAAGCTCGGGCCCATCAACAACGCACCGCAGTTCGCCCGGGTCAAGGAGCTCGTGTCGGATGCACTGTCCCACGGCGCCACCGCGACGACGGGTGGCGCCGCCCGGGACGGGGCCGGTTACTTCTTCGAGCCCACGATCCTGACCGACATCGCCGACGGCACCCGGATCGTCGACGAGGAGCAGTTCGGACCCGCACTTCCCGTCATCCCCTACCGCAACGTGGGCGAGGTCGTGGAGCGCGCCAACGCCACCCACTTCGGCCTCTCGGGCTCGGTGTGGGGCGGGGACGAGGACCGGGCCGCCGAGGTCGCCGCCCAGCTCGAGTGCGGCACCGCGTGGGTCAACACCCACCTGGCCCTGGGCCCGTCCCAGCCGTTCGGCGGGTTCAAGTGGAGCGGCGTCGGGATCGAGAACGGACCCTGGGGGCTCTCCGAGTTCAGCGAGATCCAGGCCGTCCACCGCTCGCGCACGGCCGACGGCATGAACATCGGCATCTCGGGGATCTACTCGTAGCCGGACACCTCGGCCGGTCCGCCGCGCTGCTGGCGGCGCTGGCGCTGGGCGGCTCCGCCCTCGGCGCCTGCTCGTCGTCGGGGACGGCGGCGCCCACCACCACGACGTCGGTGGCCACGGCGACCCGCAGCCCCGGATGCGGGCGGGCCCCCGATCCCGGTCCCACCAAAGCGGCGGCGTTCGGCGACGTCACCCAGTCGATCCCGGTGGACGGGGCCGTCCGCACCTACCGCCTGGCCGTCCCCGCGGACTACCGGGCCGATCGGCCCACGCCACTGATCCTCCAGTTCCACGGCAGCGGCTCCGATGCCGTCCAGCAGTCGGCGTATTCGGGGCTACCCGCCGCCGGCGCCGCCGCCGGCTACCTGGTGGCCACGCCGGACGCCATCGGAGGGAACTGGGACCTGGCCGCGCCCGGTCGCCCCACCGCGGACCAGCAGCTGGTCGTGGCCCTCGAGTCCGACCTGGCGGCCCGGTACTGCGTGGACCGCGCCCGGATCTACGCCGCCGGGATCTCGCTGGGGTCGGAGTTCGCCACCATCGCCGCCTGCGATCCGGCCGACCACGTCGCCGCGGTCGGTCTGGTGGCCGCCGAGTACCTGCTGCGGCCGTGCACCGGCCCGGTTCCCGTCCTGGCCTTCCACGGCACGGCCGACCCGATCGTCCCCTACGCCTCCGGTGCCACCGGTCGGTCGGTGCCCGGCGTCCCGGTGGTCGGCGCGCTCCAGAACCTCGAGGCCTGGGCCCGCCTCGACCGGTGCCGTCCCTCCCCCGCGACGACGGCCCCGGCCCCGGCCATCGTGCGCCGCCAGTGGTCCGGTTGCGTCGCCGGTTCCTCGGTCGTCCTGTACACCGTGGTCGGCGGGGGCCACACCTGGCCGGGCTCGCCGGTCGTCCTGCCGGCGGCCACGTTCGGCCCCACGACCGGGTCGGTCAGCGCCACCCGCCTGATGCTCGCGTTCTTCGGGGAGCACCCGGCGCGCTAGGGGCGGGCCCCCGTGCGGTGGGGGCGGCCCCCGGGATCAGGCGCCCGACGTGGTGCCCGGGACGCTCGACGCCGCCTGTTCGAACTGCTGGAGCGACACCACCTGGTCCGCCGGAGGGGGCGTCATCGACACCGGCACGCCGTAGTTCGAAGTGTCCTCGGTGACCGTGCCCGAGACGGTCTGGCCGGCCAGGGTCATGTGGAGGCCGGCGACCATCCGGCGGAGCAGCCCCGTGGACGAGTTCACGTAGACGTCCATGCTGATGCCGGCCGAGCCCATGACGGACTCGGCGGCCTGCACCGTGCCGGCGGGCAGGTCGGAGCCACTCAGTTCGTTGCGCAGGGCCGCCGGGCTGATGACGACGTGGTAACCGTCGACGGGGACGTCGTCGACGTCGCTGGTGCCGAGCGGGGTCACCTCGTCACCCTGGTTCTGCAGGATCTGCAGCATGCCGGCCGGGTTGGAGCTGCCGAGGGCCATCGAGGAGGTGCCGACGGACTGGGACACCCACGACTTGCCGGGCAGGACCGCGGCGATCTGCGGCATCGAGAGGTAGAGGTCCCCGCCGCTGAACAGCTCTGTCATCTGCAGCCCGCCCGCCGCCGTCGGCATGCCCTGGTAGGACACACTCACCTGGCTGGCACTGGTGGAGAAGTCCACCTGCCCGTCACCGGTCGCGGTGATCTTCCCGGCGCCGGGCACGTCGATGGCGATCGCCAGGTGCAGGTCGGCGGTCTTCGCCCCGAGGGTCGAGTCGATGGCGTCGAGCACCACGGCGTTCGGCGCCTTCTGCGACGTCGCCGCCGGCCCGGTGCCCGAGTGGGATCCGGACGACGTGCCCACCGCGATGCCGACCACGGCGATGACCACCACCACGACCGCGCCCACCACCAGTGCGACGCGGCTCCGCCGGGCAGGCCCGTCCGGTGCCGGTGGTCCGACCGTCACCGGCGCCATCGGCGACTCCGACCCGTCGGCCGCGGTCGCAGACCCCCCACCCGCGTTCGACCTCTCGAGTTCCTCGTCCATGGCCCACCTCCTTCGGGCTCTCCAAGGTACCGGCGGTCCGCGCGCCGGGGCCGCAGTCGGGAGCGCACCACCGGTTGCACCCGGTACCGGCCGGGCCCGACGCCCCGTACGGAGTCCGGGATTCATTCGATAGTCTAACTATGTGACCGCCGAAGCAACTCCCCTCTCCCTCGCCGACGACGCCGACCGCCGCAAGCTCGGCCGCACCGCAGCATGGCTGGCCAAGCAGGTCGAGATCGGCCTGGGCACCGTCGACCTGACGCTCTCGCAGTACCGGATCCTGGGGCTGCTCGACGAGTCCGCCGCCGCCTCCTCGCACCTGGCCGAGCGACTGGCCGTCCGGCCACCCACCATCACGGCGGTCGTCGACGGCCTGGTGGCCAAGGGCCTGGTGGAGCGGCGCCCGGTGGCGGGCGACCGGCGCCGGGTCGACCACGTCCTCACCGCCGAGGGCCACCGCCTCCTCGACCGGGCCGACACCGCCATCGACCAGCGCCTCCACGGCATCACCGACGCCATGGACGACCCCCTGGCCGCCGAGGAGGCCATCCGCGGACTGGCCTCGTGGCGGCGGGCCTTCGTGGCCTACAGCCGGGCGCGGTGGGGCCAGTGAGGACCCCGACCCTGCGCCCCCGGCCGTCAGGCCCGGCGGAGACGGGCACCGAGTTCGTGCCCATCGCCGAAGAGGCCCGCAACGAGGCCCCGCCCGCCGGCATCGACCCGGACACGTCGCTCAGCTGGCTGCGACGCGCCCTGCCCATCATGCGCGCCCACAAGGGCATCTTCATCACGTCGCTCACGCTGTCCTTCGTCGGCCTCATCCTGCAGGTCGCCATCCCGCTCCTGTTGAACAAGGCCATCACCAACTCGATCCAGAAGCACCTGGTGCCCCTCAGCCACTACGTGTGGTGGATCGTGGGCCTCGGGCTGCTCAGCGGCGTGTTCGGCTACATCGCCCGGCTCTTCCTGTTCGAGACGGCCTACGACATCGAGTACGACCTCCGGAACATCATCTACGAGCACCTCACCAAGATGTCGTTCTCCTTCTACGAC
>PMFY01000265.1 GCA_003157945.1 Acidimicrobiaceae bacterium
ACGGGACGGCCACCCTGGCCGGCACCCCGGCCGTCGGTACCAACGGCACGTACCCGCTGAGCATCACCGCCTCCAACGGGGTGAGCCCGGACGCCACGCAGTCGTTCACCCTCACGGTCGACGGGGCGCCCACCATCACCTCCGGTGACAGCACCACCTTCACCGAGGGGTCGGCGGGCATCATCACGGTGACGACCACCGGTACCCCGGTGCCGGCGCTGTCCGAAACGGGTGGCCTGCCGAGCGGCGTGACCTTNNCCCTGGCCGGGACCCCGGCCGTCGGGAGCAACGGCGTCTACCCGATCACCATCACCGCCGCCAACGGGGTGGGCAGCGACGCCACCCAGACGTTCACGCTGACCGTCGACGGGCCGCCCGTCATCACCTCGGGCGACAGCACGACGTTCACCGAGGGATCGGTCGAGGACTTCACGGTCACCACGACCGGGACCCCGACGGCGGCGCTCACCGAGCACGGCCGGCTTCCGGCCGGCATCACGTTCACCGACAACGGGGACGGGACGGCCGATCTGACCGGCACTCCGGCGTCGGGCAGCAGCGGCGTGTACACCCTGACAATCCAGGCCGACAACGGATTGCATCCCAAGGCGTCGCAGACCTTCACCCTGACGGTCGACGCGCCACCGGCGTTCACGTCGGCCACCAGCACCACGTTCGAACAGAACGCGTCCGGGAGCTTCACGGTGACCACCACCGGCGATCCGACTCCGAGCCTGATCGAGTTCGGCACCCTTCCGAGCGGAATCACCTTCCGGGACAACGGTGACGGGACCGGGACCCTGTCGGGCACGTCGAGTGCGCTGGGGAACTTCCAGATCTTCTTCGGCGCCTCCAACGGGGTGGGTCCGCAGGTGGTCCAGGAGTTCACGCTCACCATCGGTGGGCTGCGGATCACGACCACCTCGTTGCCGCCCCTGACCCTCGGGGTCCCCTACACCACCACGCTCACGTCCACGGGCGGCGTGGCGCCGATCAAGTGGTCCAAGGTGGTGGCCCTGCCTGCGGGGCTCAAGCTGAACAAGGCCAACGGGGCGATCTACGGAACGGTCCTGGCCAAGCACGTGCAGCCCGGTTCGTACCAGGTCGAGGTGAGGGTCACCGATTCCACCAAGAAGGTGCACCAGACCCAGACGGTCACTCTCACGCTGCAGATCCAGTCCTGAGTCGATCCGGCGCTCCCGATGGAGGGGGCGGGTCGGCTGACCGGCTCCGCCCCGTGGTGCCGCGGTCCCGCCGGGCCGTCGGCGTGGTGCTCGCAGCCTCCGGCCTCGGCCTGGCGGCCTGCTCGGGCGCGCCGTCGGCGAGCCCGCCGTCCGGTCCACCGGCCAGGCTCGGCTCGTCACTGACGGCGTGGCAGGCCACCCGGCCGGCCGCCGGAGGCAGTGGGTACGGCCGGACCGTCACCGTGGACGGGGCGTCGAGGGCCCAGTACTCGGACGTGACCACCGCCGCTGGCAAGGTGACCGGCTGGCACCAGGCGTTCCCGGCCGGCACCCGACTGGCCCGGGCGGAGGCGGCCGTGCGCGCGGCCCTGCCGACCGATGCCCGCCAGACGGCGTCATGGCGGGGGACCTTCGCCCGGGGGGACGGGTTCTGTGAATTCGTGAACTACCAGAGCGTCTCGCTGGCCGGGCTGCTCGGGACCGCGGCCCCGGATCCGTCCGGGAGCAACATCGGCGCCAGGTTCTACGAGGCGACCTCTCCCGGCCCGGCATCGACCAGCATCGCCGACATCAACTCGGCCCAGGTGAGCACCGCGCCCGCCACGCAGGGCGAGTCGTGTTGACCGGCCGGCGGCCCGGGCCCTAGCGGGTGGTGGCGTCGCTCCGGTGGGGGAGGACCCAGCCGGGGCGGGGGAAGTGGCAGGTGTAGCCGTTCGGGTACCGCTCGAGGTAGTCCTGGTGTTCGGGCTCGGCCTCCCAGAAGGGACCGGCCGGCTCGACCTCGGTGACCACCTTCCCGGGCCAGAGGCCGGAGGCCTCGACGTCGGCGATGGTGTCCACGGCCACCTGACGCTGCCCGTCATCGAGGTAGTAGATCGCCGACCGGTAGCTGGTGCCGATGTCGTTCCCCTGCCGGTCGAGGGTGGTCGGGTCATGGACCTGGAAGAAGAACTCGAGCAGGTCCCGGTAGGAGGTCTGCTCCGGGTCGAACGTGATCTCGATCGCCTCGGCGTGACCGCCGTGGTTCCGGTAGGTGGCGTCGGGCACGTCGCCCCCGGTGTACCCCACCCTCGTGGCGAGCACGCCCGGGCGCCTCCGGATCAGGTCCTGCATGCCCCAGAAACAACCTCCGGCCAGGATCACCTTCGCCGTCGTACCGCTCATCGCTCTCGTCCTCCTGTGTCGTGGCCCCGTGGTCACCCTCCGGTGACGACGGTACCGGCGCCGTCGGTTCCTCCGTACGGGGTGCCGCCAGAGCCGTACATCAGCTGCACGGGGTATGCTGGTCAACCGCACGGAATCGCCTATCGCCGCCGAAACGGGACCAGTGAAGAACCCATTCTCCAGGACCCGGCCGTCCACCTCTGAGAACGTGCCGACCGACTCCCTGCTCTCCGTCATGCGGACGTTCGGCGTGGGTGCCGTGCGAATGAAGATCGGCGTCTTCACCCTCCTCTCGCTCATCGGGGGCCTCAGCCAGGCCCTCCTCCTCGTGCTCATCTCCGAGGTCGCGGTGGCCAACGTCCAGGGCAAGTCCGCGATCCACGTCTACGGGCACGCCATCTCGCCGACGGAAGCCATCGTCATCTGCCTGCTTGCCCTGGTGCTCTTCAGCGGTACCAGCGTGCTCGCCACCCTGGTGAGCACCTCCGTCTCGGCGCAGGTGCTGGCCACCACTCGTACCCGGGTCGTCACCGGGTTCTTCCGGGCCAACTGGTCCCTCCAGTCCACCGAGCGCCTCGGACACCTCCAACAGCTCCTGATCCAGAACAGCTCGGCCAGCGCGGCCGTCGTCGCCAACCTGTCGGGTGGCCTCCAGGCCCTCCTGATGGTGGCCGGGCTGCTCGGCGTGGCCCTGGCCGTGAACCCCGCCGCGGCGATCGCGGTCATCGCCATGGGTATCGTCCTGTCGCAGCTCCTGAGGCCACTCAACCAGCGCACCCGGCGCAACAACCGCCAGCTCTCGAAGACGACCCGGGCGATGGCCACACAGGTGACCGAGTACACCCGCCTGAGTCGGGACTTCCGGTTGTTCGGCGTGGAGTCGAGGGTCATCGACAAGTTGAGCGGGCTGATCAAGGCCACCAGCATCGTCTTCCGCAAGACCGCCATCCTCAACAACATCGGACCCGTGCTGTACCAGTCGTTCGCCCTCGGCTTCATCATCGTCGCCATCGCGGCCCTGGGCCGGGCCGGGCACGCGCGGCTCGCCGACCTCGGAGCCATCCTCCTCCTCGTCCTCCGTTCCGTCAGCTACGGCTCGGCCCTCCAGAGCTCGGTCATGGGTCTGCGCTCGAATCAGGGCATGTTGGAGGACCTCACCCGCGACCTCCACCGCTACGAGGAGGCCCCGGTCGTCGCCGGCGAGCGCCAGCCCGATTCCTTCGTGGTGGACTTCGATTCCGTCGACTACTCCTATGACGGGGTGACGCTCGCCCTGTCGGGTGTGAACCTGCACATCCCGGAGGGGCAGATCGTCGGCGTGCTCGGACCCTCGGGCAGCGGCAAGACGACGATCAGCCAGCTCCTGCTGGGCCTCCGGGAGCCGACGAGCGGTCGGGCCACGATCGGCAGCGAAGACGCCGCGGCGCTCGCCAAGACCGATGCACACAGCACGGTGGCGCTCGTGCCGCAGGAGCCGGTGCTCCTCCAGGGGACGGTCACGGACAACATCAAGTTCTTCCGGGACTTCGAGGAACGTGAGGTCGTCGAGGCGTCGACGTCGGCGCACCTGCACGAGGACATCGTCAGGATGACCGCCGGCTACGACACCCTGGTGGGTGAAGGGGGTGGTGCCCTGTCCGGCGGCCAGAAGCAGCGCCTCGCCATCGCCCGGGCGCTGATCGGCTCCCCGAACCTGATCGTCCTGGACGAGCCCACCAGTGCGGTGGACGGGCGCACGGAGGAGCTGATCCGCCGGACCCTGTCCGAACTGCGTGGGCACGTCACGGTGGTGATCATCTCCCACCGCATCGAGACGACCTCCCAGTGCGACCTGCTCCTGGTCCTGGCCAACGGCAAGATCGCCGACTTCGGCCCACGGGACGCCGTCATGGCCGGATCCCCCTACCGGGACATCGTGCTGGCCCGCCAGGAACTCGACCGGGGGGACACTCCGGGGGACTAGCGGATCCCACCCGCGGTGATCCGGATGGTGGTCGCCCGGAGGCACCTACCGACGCGCCGAA
>PMFY01000435.1 GCA_003157945.1 Acidimicrobiaceae bacterium
AAGTCCCAGGCGCTGGCCATCGGCCTCGGTGTCGTCGTGGTGACGGTGGCGGTGGTGTTCCTGATCGGCCGCCGGGTGGGTCGGCACCGGTCGACGATCGTCGAAGTGCGCAGGATCTGAGCCGATGGAGACCATCCTCCGCTACTTCCAGGTCCGGTCCCTGGGACGCGGCATGGCCGGACGCAACACCGCGTGGTTCGTCGTGGCGGCCGCGCTGTGGATGCTGCTGCGGGCCCGTCGGAGCGAGGACGTCGTCTACCGCACCAAGCTGCAGCCGGGGGAGCGCCTCCTCATCAAGGCGGGTCCGTCGGACCCGCCGTCGAGCTCCGGCTCCTGACCGCCGTGGACCCCGCAGGGGGAGCCCGGGACGGGGCCGGTCCGGTCGCCGCCGCCGCTACTCCGGAGGACCGGAGCCTCCTCCGGGCCGGCGAGAAGGTGCTGCTGGTCGACGCCAAGAAGCGCAGGTACCTGCTGACGCTCCGGGTGGATGCCGCGTTCCACACCCATGTCGGCATCGTGACCCACAACGACCTGATCGGCGCCCACGAGGGTGCCACCGTCTTCGGCAGTACCGGCCGCCGGTTCCTGGTGGTCCGACCCACCCTGGCCGAGATGGTGCTGAAGATGCCCCGGGGTGCGCAGGTCATCTACCCGAAGGACCTGGCCGCCATCCTCATGGAGGCGGACATCGCCCCCGGCGTGCGGCTCCTCGAGGCCGGGGTCGGGTCGGGTGCGCTGTCCATGGCCCTGCTCCGGGCCGGCGCGTCGGTGGTGGGGTACGAGCTGCGCGAGGACTTCGCCAACCGCGCCCACAACAACGTGGTCGCCATGGTGGGTGAGGGGGCCGACTACCGGGTCGAGCTGCGGGACGTCTACGAGGGGATCGGGGAGCGGGGCCTCGACCGGATCGTCCTCGACCTGCCCGAGCCCTGGCGGGTGATCCCGCACGCCGAGGTGGCCCTGCGGTCCGGCGGCATCATCTGCGCCTACCTGCCGACGATCAACCAGACCGCCCAGTTCCGCCACGCGCTCGAGGAGAGCGCCTTCGGCATGGCGGGTACCCTCGAGGTGCTGCACCGCACCTGGCACGTCGAGGACCGCTCGGTCCGTCCCGACCACCGGATGGTCGGCCACACGGGATTCCTCACGACGGCACGGCTGCTGCGACCCGAGGAACTCGGCAGCCGGCCCGGCGGCCCGGTGGGCTGGACGCCCGCGCCGGTGCCCGTGCCGACGCCCGAGGACACGGAGGACGGCGCCACCGACGGGGGAGTCGCCGACGACCCGGCCGGGCGGCGATGGCCCGAGGGTGACGGTCTCGGCTAGCAAGGTGGCCGTGAGTCCCGTCGAGCCGTTCGCCAGCCTGCGGTGGCCGACCGACATCGTCGACCGCGCCGCCAAGCAGGTCCTCGCCACCGCGGCGGCCGAGCGGGTGGCGGCGGCCCTGCGGTCGTCCGGTCCGCCGGCCCCCCGGGTCGGTCTGGGTTCCGGGTCGACCTCGTTCCTCACCCTGCGGACCCTGGCCGACGCGCGGCCGGACCTCCCGTCCGACATGGAGATCGTGGCCACCAGCTACGAGATGGAGTGGTACGCGGCCGCGGCCGGGTTCCCCGTGGTCGACCTCGGCACGGGCAGCGTGGTCGTGGCGTTCGACGGCGCCGACCAGGTGGACCCGGGTGGGGCGCTGGTCAAGGGTCGCGGCGGGGCGATGCACCGTGAGCGGGCCGTGCTGGCCGCCGCCGACCTCGAGCTGATCGTGGCCGACGCCACCAAGCGGGTGTCGCAGCTCGGCGGGTGCCCCCTGCCGCTGGTGCTGGCGCCCGCCGGGATCTTCGGCTGCGTGCGGGAGGTCGAGTCGATCGGGGCGGGGCCGGTCGTGCTGCGCGCGGGCACGGGCAAGGACGGACCGGTGCTGACCGAGTCGGGGGGCGTGCTGGCCGACCTGCTGGTGCCCGGCGACGTGGTGGTGACGGACGGACTCGACGGGTCGATCCGGGCCGTGGCCGGCGTCATGGACACCGGGTACTTCGCGCCGAGTGCGAAGCGTCAGTTCGTCGGGGGGTGATCCGCCCGGGCCGTGGTCAGCCCTGCTCGATGAAGATGCACTCGCCGGGGCACTCCTCGGAGGCCTCGACCACGGCGTCCTCGAGGTCGGCCGGCACCGCGGCCATGCCGGCCGAGCCGCCCGGCTCGTTCCGCACGTCGGCGCCTTCCTTGACGTAGGCCAGGCCGTCGTCGAGCAGCGTGAAGACCGCAGGCGCGATCTCCTCGCAGAGGCCGTCTCCCGTGCAGAGATCTTGGTCGATCCAGACCTTCATCAGCTGTGACTCTCCTAGGTGTCTCTCGGCTCGAACGCGTGCCACCCGGCGACCCGGCTTGCGGTGGCCGACGGGGGGGTCCCGCCCCGTAGGGTGCCGGGCCCGTTGGCTGTCCATGCTATCCGCTGCACGGGGGACACCGGCTGACGGTCGTCGCGCGGGGAGGGCCGACGCGGGCCGGGTCCCACGGCGGGCGGCCGGCGGCCCGGAAGGGGTGGAATCGGGGGCCTCCCGGTGTAGGGTCGGAATCGAGGCACCCTTTGCACGGATGAGGTGATTGCGACGGTTGATTTCGACGATGCCGACGGCCAGCGCCGGGCGGCGGACGAAGAGGACCTGGAGACCCTCCGGGCCCGGGCCCTGACGGCGGAGGAGGAGGTCACGGTCCTGCGGCGCCGGCTGCAGGAGAGTCCGCGCCGCGTCCAGACCCTCGAGGAGAAGCTGCTCGAGACCAAGGGCCAGCTGGCCCAGGCCGTGTCCCAGAACGAGAAGCTGACCTNNGAAGCTGACCTTCACCCTCCAGACGGCCAAGGAGCACGTGGCCAACCTGCGCGACGAGGTGGAGAAGCTGACCCAGCCGCCCTCGGCCTACGGC
This sequence comes from Acidimicrobiaceae bacterium, assembly GCA_003157945.1. Next base: position 2,914 of record PMFY01000435.1, read on the forward strand.
ACGTACCTCGGCGCCAACGACGACGGCACGGTCGACGTGTTCTCGGGCGGCCGCAAGATGCGCGTGTCGCTCCACCCCGACATCGAGCCGGGCGGGCTGCGGCGGGGTGACGAGGTCGTCCTCAACGAGTCGCTCAACGTCATCCTGGCCCGTGAGGGCGAGGGGCAGGGCGAGGTGGTGGTCCTGAAGGAGCTGCTCGACGACGGGCGGCGCGCGCTGGTGTACGGCCGCGCCGACGAGGAACGGGTGGCCGACCTGTCCGACGCCCTCATCGGCGTGAAGCTCCGGGCCGGCGACACGGTCCTGATGGAGTCGCGCACCGGGCTCCTGATCGAGAAGCTGGAACGTCCCGAGGTCGAGGAACTGGTGCTCGAGGAGGTCCCCGACGTCACCTACGCCGACGTCGGCGGGCTCGACGACCAGATCGAGGCGATCACCGATGCGGTCGAGTTGCCGTACCTGTACCGGGAGCTGTACGCCGAGCACCGGCTGCCGGCCCCGAAGGGCATCCTGCTGTATGGGCCCCCGGGCTGCGGCAAGACGCTCATCGCCAAGGCGGTGGCCAACTCACTGGCCAAGAAGGTCGCCCAGGTGACGGGCAACACCAACACCCGCAGCTACT
>PMFY01000321.1 GCA_003157945.1 Acidimicrobiaceae bacterium
TCGACCGGGTGATCAAGATCCTGTGGTACGTGCTCCTGGTGGTGTTCTCGGTGTCCATGCTCACCTGGATGCCGAAGATCTGGGCGAACGTCTTCAACGCCGGCCTGGCCTACTCGGTGGTGTTCCTGTCGATCACCCTCATCACCGGGATGGGCGGCCAGCTGTCCCTGTGCCAGGCCACCCTGGCCGGGGTCGGGGCCTTCATGGCCGCCCAGCTGGCCAGCCACCTCGGCCTGAACTTCCTGCTCGGGGGGCTGGTGGGGGCGGCGACCGCCGCCGTGGTGGCCGTGGTCCTGGCCTTCGCCTCGGTTCGGCTGCGCGGACTGGGTCTGGCCCTGATGACCATCGCCGCGGCCCTGGTCTTCGACAACGTCGTCTTCGCCGAGGTGGACACCGTCCACGGGCAGCCGATCAACGTCACGCCCCACGCGGTGGGTCTCGGCATCCTCAACCCGGACGGCCGGGCCTACTTCGTGCTGGCCATGGTGGTGCTGGCCGTGTGCGTCTTCCTGGTGATGCGGGTGCGGCGCGGCTCGATCGGACGGTTCCTCGGGGCGATGCAGGGGAGCAGCACGGCGGCCTCGGGGATCGGGGTGAACCTCACGTGGATGCACGTCCTGGTGTTCGGGCTCTCGGGCGCCGTGGCCGGGATCGGGGGGACGCTGCTCTCCATCAACCAGCAGGCGGTCAACCCGAATACGTTCAGCTGGGAATTCTCCCTGGTGTTCGTGGTGGTGGTGGTGACCACGGGCGTCAACACCCCCGAGGGCGCCATCCAGGCCGGATTCGGGTACGTGGTGCTCCAGCAGTTGCTCACGTACGTGCCCGGCCGCCTGGGTGGCAACAGCCTGCTGATCATCTTCTTCGCCTTCGGGGCCCTGACCTACGTGGCCCACCCCGAGGGGATCCTGGAGTTCCAGAAGCGGCGCTGGACCCTGCGGTTCGAACGGCTGCTCCTCCGGGACCGGGCGACGCCGAGTTCGGCGGCCCCTCCGGGTCCCGAGGGCGGTACGCCGGCCTGGGCGCCGGACCCCGCGGTGGGTGGCTGACGTGCCGGCCGGGAACGCGCTCCTGCGGGTGGACGGGGTGTCCAAGTCCTTCGGTGGGATCGCCGCCGTCAACGCCGTGTCGATGGAGGTCGGCCGGGGGGAGAGCGTGGGCCTGGTCGGCCCGAACGGCGCCGGCAAGACGACGCTGTTCAACTGCGTCTGCGGGCAGCTGCAGCCCGAGCACGGGACCATCGATCTCGACGGCCGGCCCCTCGTGCCGCTCCCCACGTTCGAGCGGGCCCGACTCGGGATCGGGCGGACCTACCAGCGGATCGAGGTCTTTCCGGACATGACGGTGCGTGACCACCTGATCGTCGCCCTGCGCGCCCGCTGGCGCCGGGGCCGGCTGTGGCGTGACCTGTGCAATCTGTCCAAGCCGTCGGTCGAGGAGACGGCCAAGGTCGAGGACGTCCTTGGTATGGTCGGCCTGCGGGACCGGGCCGAAGCGCCGGTGGCCTCTCTCGGACTGGGGTCGTGCCGCCTGGTGGAGCTGGCCCGGGCCCTGGTGACCGATCCCGTGGTCCTCATGGCCGACGAGCCGTCGTCAGGACTCGACGTCCACGAGACACGGGAGTTGGGTGCCGTGCTCCGCCAGGTCCAGCGCGACCAGGGGATGGCCATGGTGCTGGTCGAGCACGACCTGTCCATGGTGGCCGAGGTGGTCGACCGCACCGTGGTGATGAACCTGGGCGAGGTCATCGCCGAAGGCGACTTCGAGTCGGTCATGGCCGACCGGGCGGTGCGCACGGCGTACCTCGGGGTCCAGGAGTGAGCGGGGGGGCGGGACCGGCCGTGGCCGAGGGTTCCGCCACCGGTGGCCCCGGGGTCGACGCACCGGTGCCGGCGCTCGACGTGGTCGGGGTGAGCGCCGCCTACGGTCCCTACCGGGCGCTCTTCGACGTGTCCTTCGACGTCCCGGCCGGGGGGGTCGTGGCCCTGATCGGGTCCAACGGCGCCGGCAAGTCCACGGTGTCCCGCGTGGTGTCCGGCCTCCTGCCGACGTCGGCGGGCACCGTCCGGCTCGACGGCACCGACGTGACCAACCGACCGGCCTTCAAGGTGGCCCGGGCCGGCATGGCCCACGTGGTCGAGGGCCGCGGGGTGTTCGCCAGCCTCACGGTCGAGGAGAACCTGAAGCTGGCCTTCCGCCAGCGTGCCGGTCGACGGGCGGTGCCCGAGTCGCTGGACCGGGCCTATGAGGCCTTTCCGCTGCTCGGGGCCCGGAGGGGCCAGTACGGCGGCACCCTGTCGGGTGGGGAACAGCGCATCCTGTCGTTGGCCAAGGTGCTGGTCGTCCCGCCCCGGGTGCTGGTGGCCGACGAGATCTCCCTCGGACTCGCCCCCCTGGTGACCGACATCGTCTACGACGGGTTGCGCCGCATCAACGAGGCGGGGACCGCCCTGCTCATCGTCGAGCAGCAGGTCGACCGGGTCCTCGAGATCGCCGAGCGTGCCGTGGTGCTCGAACACGGGTCCGTGGCGTACCGTGGTCCGTCGGCGGGGGCCCTGGAGGCCGTCGAGCGTCTCCTGGGCTCCCGCGAGCGGGCCGAGGCCGAAGGCAGCGCCGAGTCGGGAGTGGCCGACGCCGACGCTGACGGACCAGGATCGGGGGCCGGGCCGGACGGACCGGCCGGAGGAAGGGGCAGGGCATGAGCAACGGACTCCGGGACGCGGTCGTCGTCGACGTCGTGCGGACGACACTGGGGAAGCGGGGCGGGGCGCTGGCCGGCTGGCACCCCGCCGACCTGCTGGGCTTCGCCCTGAATTCGCTGGTCGAGCGGACCGGGATCGATCCCGGGCAGGTCGACGACGTCATCGGCGGGTGCGTCAGCCAGGTGGGGGAGCAGAGCACCAACATCGCCCGCAACGGCTGGGTGTCCGCCGGGCTCCCCCAGCACGTGCCGGCCACCACCGTGGACCGCCAGTGCGGCTCGTCCCAGCAGGCGATGCACTTCGCCGCGGCCGGGGTGAACGCCGGCCACTACGACCTGGTCGTCGCCTGCGGCGTCGAGTCCATGAGCCGGGTGAAGCTGGCGTCCAACGCCCGCGGGGGGACCGGACCGTTCCCGCCGTCCTTCCTGGAGCAGATCGACGGCCGCCTGTGGGCCCAGTTCCGGGTGGCGCAGGTCCTGGCCGACCGGTGGGGCATCACGCGTGAGGACATGGACGCCTTCGCCCTCGAGAGTCACCGGCGGGCGGCCGCGGCATGGGACGAGGGCCACTTCGCGCGCGAGGCGGTCCCGGTTCCGCTGAAGGACGGCGAGGGCGCCCTGACCGGGGCCCACCTCGACCGGGACGAGGGGATCCGCCGCGGCGGCACCATGGAATCCCTGGCCGGGCTCCCGCCGGCCCAGTCGTGGGAACCCGATACGGCGCCGGACATCACGGCCGGCAATTCCTCGCAGATGACCGACGGTGCCGCCGCCATGCTGATCGCGGAGCGATCGGTGGCCGAACGCCTGGGCCTACCCGTGCGGGCCCGGTTCGCCCACGCCACGGTGGCGGCCGACGACGCCGCCATCGTGCTGTCGGCCCCGGTGCCGGCCACCCAGCGGCTCCTCGACCGGTCCGGCATGACCATCGACCAGTTCGACGCCGTCGAGTGCAACGAGGCCTTCGCCGCCATCGCCCTGATGTGGCACCGGGCCTTCCCGGTCGACCCGGCGGTCCTCAATCCACGGGGCGGGGCCATCGCCCTCGGGCATCNNCAGGCCAACGCCCTGGTGCTCGAGCGCCTCGGCTGATCCTCCGCGAGCATCCCGGCTGATCCACGGCGGACCCCCCGGCTGATCCACGGTCGGCACCGCGCCGGAACGTCGCAGCCCTCCACCCCGGCGGATCCTCGGCCGACGATCCGGCACCACCCCGGACGCGACGACACCCCGCTCCGTGTGGAGCGGGGTGTCGTCGGCAGTCGGTGAGTGGTCGATCGCCCTACAGCGTGAAGGTGGTGCCCTTCACCAGGGTGATCTTCCCGTTCTTGGTTTCGACACAGGCCCGGGCGCTGGTGCTGTCACCGACGGCCGGGATCCCGACTCCGGTGGTGGAGGCGGCCGTCACGGTGCCGGTGGCGTCGAACTCGACGTTGCCCTTCTTGCAGCTACCCTGCCCCGGCGAGGTGGTCGCGAGGGTCACGGTCGTGGTCGCCCCGCTGTTCGACCAGGTGAGCGTGCCGCCGGTCGCAAGTGACGTCGCCAGTGCCGAGGCCGACTTGTAGCCCTTGCCCCCGGAAGGCAGGCACTTGCCGATGGTGATGTTCCCGGAGATGGTCCCCTTCAGGCTCGAGCAGGTGATAGCGGACGCGGCGAAGGCCGAGCCGGAGCTGACCAGGCCGACACCGGCCACCGAGGCCGGAATGGAGAGTGCTACGGCAGCCGCAGCCACGGTGAATAGACGACGCATTGCTTCCCCCTGTGTTCAATGCAGGTAGATACATTCCACCCGACCCCGAGATACTTACACGACGAACCGGATTTGACAATGGTTTACCTGACGGACAGTCAAAAATCGAGATGACCACGTCGGAGGGCGGTGACGGTCATCCCGGTGGATGGGGCGGCCGACCGGGGCGGTCCCGCACGTAGGCGGCGGACCCGGCCAGGAAACCGTCGACGTCCCGGGCCCGGGCCTGGGCGAACTCGGCGAAGTAGGCGGGCACGTAGACGGCGTGGGACCCGGAGTCGATACCCTCGAGGATCGTGGTGACCGCCTCGTCCACGGTGATGGCCTCGACGTCGCCGGTGAAGGGGTCGTTGTCCGGCAGGGTGAACAGCTCCGTGTCGACCACCCCCGGGTAGACGACGGTGACCTTGACGCCCGTGTCCCACAGGTCGACGGCCATCGCCTCGGAGAAGACGGCGATGGCCGCCTTCGAGGCGTCGTAGGCCGACTCGCCCGGTGAGCTGAGCGGTGCCGCCACCGACGACACGTTGACGATCCGTCCCGATCCCCGCTCGATCATCTGGGGCAGGAGGGCGAGGGTGAGGCGCACCGGCGACAGGTAGTTGATGGCCATGACCGACTCGACGGTGGCCATGTCGAGGGCGGTCACGTGGCGTCGCTTCGGGATGCCGGCGTTGTTGACCAGGACGTCGACGCCACCGAGTTCCTCCAGGGCATCCCGGGCCAGGCGGTCCACGGCGTCGGGGTCGGCCAGGTCCACCACCCACATCTTCGAGTCGGGGGCGTGCGTCCGGCAGCGGGCGAGGACGTCGCCCAACCGGTCCCGCCGGCGGGCCACGATCCCGACGGTGGCACCCCGCCGGGCCAGCGCCTCGGCCAGGCCGGCGCCCATGCCGGACGACCCCCCGGTCACCAGCACCCGCTGGCCGGTGTAGTCCGTCGGCCCCGTCACCGGTTCCTCCACCGGGGTGGGCGCTTCTCGGCGAACGCCTTCGGGCCCTCGACGGCGTCCTCGCTCGAGAACACCTCCTTGGCGATGGCCGACTCGATCCGGTAGGCCTCCTTCATGTCGACCAGGAGTCCCCGCTGGACGGACTCCTTGGTCTTGCGCACGGCGAACGGCCCGTTGGCCGTGATCCGCCGGGCGTAGTCGTAGGCCCGCTCCAGCAGGTCGCCCGGAGGGCACACCTCGTTCAGGAGGCCCATGGCGAGGACCCGGGGCGCGGAGATCCGATCGGCGCAGAGCAGGAGCTCCATGGCGGCGGGGTACGGGATCTGGCGGGGGAGGCGCACGGTGGTGCCTCCCCCGGCGAAGAGGCCGCGTTTCGGCTCGAGGACGCCGAACGTGGCCGTGTCGGCGGCCACCCGGATGTCGCAGCCCCCCAACATCTCCATCCCCCCGGCCACGCAGTTGCCGTTGACGGCGGCGACGATCGGCTTGTACAGCTTGACGTTGCGGAGGACCGCCTTCACCCCGTCGTCGAGGCGGTAGCCGTCGATCTCGGTGATGCCGTCCTCGGTCATCCTCGACTGGAGGGCGGTGATCTCGGGGATGTAGGTCTTCAGGTCGGCTCCGACGCAGAAGTCCTCCCCGACCCCGGTGATCACGGCGACCCACGCCTCGTCGTCGTCGCCGAAGCGCTCCCAGGCCCCACGGAGCTGGGCGAAGTGCTCCATGTCCATGGCGTTNNCGCGCCTCGGGGCGGTCGATCGTGATGCGGACGACGTGTCCGTCGTCCAGCTCGTAGTGGATCGGCATGGCCCTCCTCGTGTCGGGTCGGTCGGTTACGTGTGGGGATGTCTCGGCGCGGCGCGGGTCACCGGTGGGCGGTCACGACCCCCCGGGCGCCCGCCTCGAGCGTGACCGCGGCGTCGACGAGGTCGTCGTCGACGCCGGCCGGTCGATCCAGGCGGGCGTAGGTGCGCGACCCGTCGGGCAGGTCGCAGATCAGTGCCGTCCACTCGGGGCCCTCGCGGTCGAAGGTGGTCGAGAAGGTGGCGACCGTGGCCGGACCCTCGGCCCCCACGGCGACCGGGACCGTGTCGGTGGCCGTCGCCGGGCCCGTACCGGGAGCGGGCACGGACGCGGGTGGTGCGGTGGACCAAAGGGTGGCCGCGTGGCTGGTCATGTGCATCCCGACGCCGGTCACCAGCCCACGGGCCCCCGGGTCGGCCCGCAGCGCCTCGGCCATGGCCACCAGCGCGTGGGTGGCGTAGTTGCTGCCCGGGCCACCGTGGTAGGGGAGCCCGCCGGTGACGGTCAGGGGGCGGTCGTCGGTGATGCCCAGGGCGTCGCGGGCGAACTGGAGCGACGCGGAGAAACAGGAGTACAGGTCGAGGTGGGCCACGTCGTCGATGTGGTGGCCCCCGAGGGCCGCCCCGCCGGCGGCGGCCAGGGCCG
>PMFY01000173.1 GCA_003157945.1 Acidimicrobiaceae bacterium
GTCGTTGCGGTAGACGGCGATCACCGACATGGCGGCCGACACCGACAGGACGGGCACGTCGATGGACCGGGCCACCCGTTCGGCGGTGCGGTGCCGGGTGCCCGTCTCGGTCGTCGGGATCGACGGGTCCGGCATCAGGAGGACGTTGGCACGGGCGATCCGGGAGGCGTCGGCGGCCAGGATGATGGCGCCGTCCATCTTCGCCAGCTCCGAAAGCCGCTGCGGGCTGAACTCGGAGTCGAGCAGGAAGCCGCCGGAGCAGATCGACAGCACGTCGGGGCCGTCACCCACGACCACCAGCCCGCCCCGCTTGGCCCGGAGGATCCGGTCGAGCCCGTCCCGCAGGGGTCGACCCGGGGCCACCATCGCCAGGGCATCGCTCATGGCCGCGTTCTGGCGTGTGGTCACCCCGGAATCGTACCCGGCGTCGTACGGGGGCACCGCTGGGCCGGGGTCAACCGCCCGGTGCGTCGAGGCAGCCGAACCGGCCCACCGCCTCGGCCACGGTGTCGGCCCGGATGAGCTCGACCCCCGATGGTCCGGACGGGGCCGAAGCCGGCACCACGACCCGGCCGAAGCCGAGGCGGGCCGCCTCCTCGAGCCGGCGCGGCAGGTTGGTCACCTGGCGCACCTCGCCCGACAGGCCGACCTCGCCCACCGCGGCCAGGTCGGCCGGCAGGGCCACCCCGGTCGATGCCGAGGCGACGGCCAGGGCGACGGCCAGATCGGCGGCCGGCTCGGTGACCCGGATGCCCCCGGCGACCGACGCGAACACGTCGACGGCGTGCATCGGGAGGCCGGCGTGGCGGGCCAGGACGGCGAGGGTCATCACCAGGCGGCCGCCGTCGAGTCCGACCACCGACCGCTTCGGCTGCGCCTGACCCATCGGGGCCACCAGCGCCTGGAGCTCGACCATCAGCGTGCGCCGGCCCTGCAGCGTCGGCAGGACCACGCCACCGGGCACCCCGGTGAGCCGGTCGCCGAGCAGGAGCCGGCCCGGGTCGTCGACCCGGTTCAGGCCCTGGTCGCCCATCTCGAAGAGTCCGAGCTCCCCCGTGGGCCCGAAGCGGTGCTTCACGGCCAGGAGGAGGCGGAGCGCGTGGTGCCGGTCGCCCTCGAAGCTGAGCACGGTGTCGACCATGTGCTCGAGGGCGCGCGGACCGGCCAGCGACCCGTCCTTGGTCACGTGTCCGACGAGCACGGTCGCCACCTGTCGGGCCTTGGCCAGGCCGACCAGCTGGTCGGCGCACTCGCGCACCTGGCCGATGGAACCGGGGACCCCGGTGGCCCGCCGCTCGCCGGGGGTGGCCGGTCCGACCGCCACCGCCTGGATCGAGTCGATGACCACCAGCTCGGGCTCGGACTCGACGACGGCGTTGATGACCTGGCCCACGTCGGTCGCCGACAGGATCAGCAGTCCGGGTGGGACCGGTCCCAGGCGCTCGGCCCGGAGGCGCACCTGGTGGGCCGACTCCTCGGCGGACACCAGCAGGACGCGGTGGCCCGCCGCGGCCCGGGCGGCCAGGACCTGGAGCAGCAGGGTCGACTTGCCGATGCCGGGCTCACCACCGAGCAGCGTGACCGATCCGGGCACCAGGCCCCCGGAGAGCACGCGGTCGAACTCCTCCACGCCGGTCGGCACCGCCGCGGCCTCCGACACGTCCACCGAGCACAGTGGCACGGGGAGGCCGGACAGGTCGAGTTCGTCGACGGCCCGCACCAACGGGCCCAGCGCGGCCTCCTCGACCAGGGTGTTCCACTCGCCACAGGTCGGGCACCGCCCGGCCCACCGGGCGGTCGTCGAGCCGCAGTCGATGCAGCGGTGGCGCTTGGCCGTCTTTGCCATGCCCCGATGGTACGGACCGGGTGTGTCATCCGGTGCGACCACCTGGTGGGCCGGACACGACACGCCGGCGCGCCGGCGTGACAGCCACCGACCACCGGTCCGGGCACCCGGCTCCCGGAACGCGCAACACCCCTCCGGGGGGGGCCGGAGGGGCGGCGCATGCCCGAATCCGGTCCGGGGGGTGGACCGACCGAGCGCAGGGTCAGGTGCCGCCGACCGACAGGATCGACAGCCGCTGCAACATCCCCGCCGGACTCCATTGCACCGCGGATCGCGACGGCACCATAAGGGCCGAAGGTCCCATTCGCCGGCCCGCGGCACGGGGATGCGCCGTCGGGGCACGCCCGGCCGGACGACAGCCCCGTTGTCGGCCCGGACGCCCACGCGGCGGGACCCCACCTCCGGGGTGGGGTCCCTCGTCCGCAGTCTGTTCCGGGCTCTGCCCCGAGCCGGTCGCTCAGTCGGCTGAGGAATCCGCCCCGGCGAGCTCCATCGGTGGGGGCTCGATGCCCTCGATGGCGGTGAAGGTGAGCTGCGAGTCACCGACGACGAGGGGTGGTGCCCCCTTGACGTCGTACGCCTCGGCCATCTCCGGCGTGATGGTCTCCACGTCCACGACGATGGTCTGGCCGACCCGGAACTCCTTCCACAGGATNNCCCAGCTGGGGGTCGTAGCCCTTGTCGGCCAGCAGGGTCTTCGCCTCGGGCGTGAGGGCCAGACTGAGGCCCTGCAGCTCGAGCTGGCTGGACACCCGCTGGATCATGAGGTCCACGATCTCGATGACCTCGACCTTCGACAGCTCGTGGAACACCACGACCTCGTCGATGCGGTTCAGGAACTCGGGGCGGAAGTGGGCCTTCAGCGCCTCGTTGACCTTGGCCTTCATCCGTTCGTAGGTCACCGCGCCCGAGTTCTGGGCGAAGCCCACCGACGTCTTGCGGAGGTCGGCGGTGCCCAGGTTGGACGTCATGATCAGGACCGTGTTCTTGAAGTCGACCGAGCGGCCCTGGGCGTCGGTCAGGCGACCGTCCTCCAGGATCTGCAGCAGCGTGTTGAACACGTCGGCGTGCGCCTTCTCGACCTCGTCGAACAGGACCACGGAGAACGGCTTGCGCCGGACGGCCTCGGTGAGCTGGCCGCCCTCCTCGTACCCGACGTAGCCGGGAGGCGAACCGACCAGGCGGCTCACCGTGTGCTTCTCCATGTACTCCGACATGTCGAGCTGGATGAGGGCGTCCTCGTCGTCGAACAGGAACTCGGCCAGCGTCTTGGCCAGCTCGGTCTTCCCCACGCCGGTCGGGCCGAGGAAGATGAACGAGCCGCTGGGGCGCTTGGGGTCCTTGAGTCCGGCCCGGGTCCGGCGGATCGAGCGGGCCAGCGCGGCGATCGCCTGCTCCTGGCCGATCACCCGCTTGTGCAGCTCGTCCTCCATGCGGAGCAGCCGGGCCGTCTCCTCCTCGGTGAGGCGGTAGACCGGGATGCCGGTCCAGTTGGCCAGCACCTCGGCGATGACCTCCTCGTCGACGACGTCGAACAGGTCGACGCCCTCGGCCCGCCATTCGGCCTCCATGGCCTCCTTGGCGTCGAGCCGGTCCTTCTCCTGCTCGGCGAGCTTCTTGGCCTGGTCGAAGGCCTGCTTCTCGATGGCGGCCTCCTTGTCGGCCCGCAGCCGGGTGACCTCCTCCTCCAGCTTCTTGTACGCCGGGGGCGTGGTCATGCGGCGGATGCGCAGGCGGCTGCCGGCCTCGTCGATGAGGT
>PMFY01000266.1:0-229 GCA_003157945.1 Acidimicrobiaceae bacterium
CCATCTCGATGCCGTAGAAGTACCCGGCACCACGCACGTCGCCGACGATGGGGAGGTCCTTCAGGGTGTCGAGCGAGGCGCGGAACTCCGCCTCGTGCTCGCGCACGTTGTCGAGGATCCCCTCCTTCTCGAACACGTCGATGTTGGCCAGTGCCACCGCGGTGCTGACCGGGTGTCCGGCGAAGGTGATGCCGTGCAGGAAGCTCGCCCCGGCGAGGAACGGCTCGAT
>PMFY01000266.1:254-2948 GCA_003157945.1 Acidimicrobiaceae bacterium
CGGTCGCAGATCTCGCGCACCCGCTGGAAGTAGCCGGGGGGCGGGGGGAAGCAGCCACCGGCGTTCTGCACCGGCTCGAGGAACACGGCGGCGACCGTCTCGGGGTCCTCGGACAGGATCGCCTGCTCGATGGCGTCGGCGGCCCAGCGGCCGTAGGCCTCGATGTCGTCCTGGAAGTACGGGGCCCGGTAGAAGTTCGTGTTCGGTACCTTGAACGCACCCGGTACCAGCGGTTCGAACGGTGAGCGGATCTCGGTGACTCCGGTGATGGACAGGGCGCCCATGGTGGCCCCGTGGTAGGCGATGTCCCGACTGATCACCTTGTAGCGCTGGGGCTGGCCGATCAGCTTGAAGTACTGCCGGGCCAGCTTCCAGGCCGACTCGACGGCCTCCGAGCCGCCCGTGGTGAAGAAGATGCGGTTGATGTCGCCCGGCGCGAGTTCGGCGATCTTCTCGGCCAGCTCCACGGCCTTCGGGTGGGCGTAGCTCCAGACCGGGAAGTAGGCGAGTTTGGCGGCCTGCTCGGCGCCCGCCTCCACCAGCTCCATCCGTCCGTGGCCGAGCTGGCTGGTGAAGAGGCCGGAGAGGCCGTCGAGGTATCTCTTGCCGTGCTGGTCGTAGACCCAGACCCCCTCGCCGTGGGTGATCACCGGGATCTCCTGCTTGGTGTCGTTGGACATCCGGGTGAAGTGCATCCAGAGGTGCCGGTGGGCGGCCTCCTGCAGTGCGTCGTTCGAGTACTCCGTCATCGTGTCCCCCATGTGTAGGTCTGCTTCTTCAGCTTCAGGTACATGAACATCTCGGTCTCCCGCACGCCCGGGATCTGCCGGATGACCCCGTTGAGGAGGTCGAGCATCCCGTCCTCGTCCTCGCACACCAGCTCCACGAGGATGTCGTACTCACCCGCCACCATGACCACGTAGTCGATGTCGTCCACCGCGGCGAGCCGGTCGGCCACCTCACGGGCGTCGCCGTCGGCCCGGATACCCACCATGGCCTGGCTCCGGAAGCCGACCTGCAGCGGGTCGGTGACGGCGACGATCTGCATGATCCCGGCGTCCCGCATCTTCTGTACGCGCTGGCGCACGGCGGCCTCGGACAGTCCGACGGCCTCCGCGATCGACCCGTAGGTCCGCCGTCCGTCCTGCTGCAGCTGCTCGACGATCGCCTTGTTGATGTCGTCGAGCAGCCCGGCGGCCGTCCCGTTGCCGGCGGTGCCGGTCATCGGGTCGCTCCCGGTGGGCCGGGAGCCGGGGCGTGGGGCGCGGTGCGCTGGGGGGTCGTGGGCTCGGTCATACGGATCCAGTTCTAGCAGTTAACGCACAGTTAACGTGGATTCTGAGGCAAATACAAGCGGTTTCCGTAGTTGTTCATCTGGAGTTGACAGAAATCACTTGTCAGATCCGAATTCTTAGGCAACGATGACACCGACTCGACGGGCATCCGTGTGCCCGCCGGCGGCCGCCGCAGACCCGGTGGCCGTCAGATCACGACGGGGGAGGAACCTTGAGCACCACCAAGCTGTCGAACTTCATCGGCGGGTCCTATGCCGAGCCGAAGTCCGGCACGTCGTCCACGCTGCTCGACCCGAGCACGGGTGAGCCGAACTTCGAGGCGCCGGTGTCCGGCGCCGAGGACGTGGACGCCGCCATGGCCGCCGCCACCGCCGCCTTCCCCGGCTGGCGCGATGCGACCCCCTCGGAGCGCAGCCTGGCCCTCTTCCGCATCGCCGACGCCATCGAGGCCCGGGCCGAGGAGCTCGTCGCCGTCGAGAGCGCCAACACCGGCAAGCCCCTGGCCGTGACGCTGTCGGAGGAGATCCCCCCGATGGTGGACCAGATCCGGTTCTTCGCCGGCGCCGCCCGCCACCTCGAGGGCAAGTCGGCCGGCGAGTACCTGGCCGACCACACGTCGATGATCCGCCGCGAGCCGATCGGAGTGTGCGCCGCGGTCACGCCCTGGAACTACCCGGCGATGATGGCGGTCTGGAAGTGGGCCCCGGCCATCGCCGCCGGCAACGCCATGGTGCTGAAGCCGTCCGACACCACCCCGGCCTCGACCGTGCTGATGGCGGAGATCCTGTCGGAGTTCCTGCCCGACGGGGTCTTCAACGTCGTCTGCGGCGACCGTGACACCGGTCGCCTGCTCGTCGAGCACCCCACGCCGGCGATGGTCTCCATCACCGGCAGCGTGCGGGCGGGCATGCAGGTCGCCGAGGCGGCCTCCCACGACGTGAAGCGCGTGCACCTCGAGCTCGGGGGCAAGGCGCCGGTCGTGGTGTTCGACGACGCCGATCTCGAGGCCGCCGCCGAGGGGATCGCCATCGCCGGCTACTTCAACGCCGGACAGGACTGCACCGCCGCCACCCGGGTGCTGGCCGCCCCGGGCATCTACGACGACTTCGTGTCCGCCCTGGTCGAGCAGGCCCGGGCCCAGACGGTGGGCGGCACCGACGTGGCCGACGCCGACTACGGGCCCCTCAACAGCGCCGCCCAGCTGGAGCGGCTCGGCGGGTTCTTCGACCGGCTGCCCAGCCACGCCGAGGTCGTCACCGGCGGCACCCCCGTGGGCGACCGTGGCTACTGCTTCGCCCCCTCGGTGATCGCCGGCCTGCACCAGGACGACGAGGTCATCCAGGAGGAGCTGTTCGGTCCGGCCATCACCGTCCAGCGCTTCAGCGACGAGGACGAGGCC
>PMFY01000266.1:2958-7993 GCA_003157945.1 Acidimicrobiaceae bacterium
GAGATGCCCCACGGCGGCTTCAAGCACTCGGGCTACGGCAAGGACCTCTCCTCGTACGGCTTCGAGGACTACACACGGATCAAACACGTGATGAGCTTCATCGGGACCTGACACCGAGGGACCGGCCGGGGGCGGCCGGTCCCGACGCGACTGGCGGACCAATTCTTGGCGGAACAGCTGTACCGCAGGACCACCGGGGGGCTGGTGGATCACCCAGGTAGGGGCACCAAGAGCCAGAAGGCCGAGCGACAAGGGGAGACCAGATGAGCACGGACATAGTCGACAGCACGGGTCAGCCACCCGAGGTACCGGGACCCTTCGGGGCACCCGTCCCGACCGGGGAAGCGGGTGTCACCCTGCGGGCGGACACCCTCAACCTCTTCGACTCCACGGTCGTGGCCGTGTCGTCGGTGGCACCCGCGTACACGCTGGCGGCCACGATGGCCGTCCTGTTCGCCACCGTCGGCATCGGGTACGCCGGCCCCGCCGTGATCTGGATCAGCTTCGTGCCCGTCCTCTTCATCGCCATCGCCTACTTCCAGCTGAACCGGAAGGATCCCGACTGCGGTGCGTCCTACTCGTGGCTCTCCAAGTTGGTCTCGCCGTACCTGGGCTGGTTCAACGGCTGGGTCCAGGTGGCCACCAGCGTCATCTTCTGCATCTCCGCTCCGCTCATCGCCGGCGCCTACACACTCCAGTTCGCCCAGGAACGGCACTGGATCTCGGCCTCGACGGCCAACGACCTCGGCTACCAGGCCATCGTCGCCGGCCTCTGGCTGATGCTCATCACGTTCATCTGCATCTGGGGCATCCGCTGGACGACCAACTTCCAGTGGGTCCTCCTGATCATCGAGTACGTGGCCGTGATCGGCTTCTCGATCTGGGGGATCATCAAGGTGGCCGTCAAGCACCCGGCCGGTTCCCAGGGCTTCCATTTCGCATGGCTCAACCCGTTCTCCATCTCGAGTTTCGCGGCGCTCTCCGCCGGACTCGTCCTGGGCGTCTTCTTCTACTGGGGGTGGGACACGGCCACCAACCTCAACGAGGAGTCGAAGAACGCCACCAAGACCCCGGGGCATGCCGGCATCATCGCCATGTTCCTGCTGCTCCTGGTGTTCGCCATCAACATCATCGCCGCCCAGATGCTCCTGCCCGAGAAGGCCTGGAGCGTCCATTCGGGCACCATCCTCCTCTACTTCGCCCAGCAGGCGGCCGGAAGTTGGGCCGGCTACGTGATGCTGATCGCCGTGCTCTCCTCGACGGTCGCCACCACNNATCCAGGGCAAGCTCAAGACCCCGGCGGTGGGAACGCTCATCCTCGGCTTCATCGCCCTGTTCGGGATCCTCCTCGCCAGCCAGGTGGCCTCGATCGACACGCTGCTCAACAACCTGATCCTGAGCATCGGCGTCCTGATCGCCTTCTACTACGGGGCCACCGGGGTCACCTGTGCCTGGGCGTACCGCAAGGTCGCCTTCCAATCGACGAGGTTCTTCTTCACCGGCGTGCTGCTGCCGTTCGTGGGTGGCGTCGTCCTCCTGCTCGTCATGGCCGACGTGATCAAGACCGGTGGGTGGAGCGGCTCCTACGCCGACATCATCGCCCTGCTGATGGGCATCCCCCTGGTGATCCTCGCCCGAGTCACCACCAAGGGTGACTTCTTCAAGACCAGGCCCATCTCCTACACCGAGATCGGCGAGTAGTCACGGGAACGGCCGCCGGGCGATCCGCCCGGCGGCCGTGCCGCGCCCGAACAGGAACAGCAGCACCCAGCAAAGTCAACCGAGCAGTGAGGTCGAACCAGTGATCGTCGGAGTCCCGAAGGAAGTCAAGGCGGACGAGTACCGGGTGGCCATCACCCCGGCGGGGGTGCGCGAGCTGACCGCGGCGGGCCACGCCGTCTACGTCGAGAAGGAGGCCGGGGTCGGCTCGTCCATTCCGGACGAGGACTTCGTCGCCACCGGGGCGACGATCCTCGACGACCCGGACGACATCTGGGCCGCGGCCGATCTGGTGCTCGGCGTGAAGGAGCCGATCGCCGTGGAGTACCCGCGGCTCGGCGCCCGCCAGGACCAGGTCCTCTTCACCTACCTCCACCTCGCCGCCTCCCGCCCGTGCACCGAGGCGCTGCTGGCCGGCGGCAACACGGCGATCGCCTACGAGACCGTCCGGCTCCCGGACAACTCGCTGCCGCTGTTGACCCCCATGAGCGAGGTGGCCGGCCGCATGGCCCCCCTGATGGGCGCCCACCACCTGATGCGCCCGGGCGGCGGCCGTGGCACGTTGGTCTGCGGCGTGCCCGGCGTGCGCTGCGCCAAGATCGTGATCCTCGGCGCCGGCGTAGCCGGCATGGCCGCGGCCACCCTGGCCGTCGGCATGCACGCCGAGGTCTACATCCTCGACCGCAACCTCGAGCGCCTGCGTCAGGTCGACCACCACTTCCGCGGTGGCCTGGAGACGGTGGCCTCGTCGACCCACGCCATCGAGGAGGTGTGCATCGACGCCGACATCGTCATCGGGGCCGTCCTGGTGGTGGGGGCCAAGGCTCCCAAGCTGATCAGCGACGATCTGGTGGGCAAGATGCGCGACGGCTCGGTGCTGGTCGACATCTCGGTGGACCAGGGCGGCTGCTTCGAGTCGACCCGTCCCACGACCCACTCGGACCCGACGTTCGAGGTCAACGGCTCGCTCTTCTACTGCGTGGCCAACATGCCGGGCGCGGTCCCGCACACGTCCACCTTCGCGCTGACCAACGTCACGCTGCCGTATGTGGTCGAGAGGGCGAACCGGGGCTGGCGTGACGCGCTCCGCAGCGACCCGGCCCTGGCCCTGGGCCTGTCCACCCACGCGGGCTCACTGAACTGCGAGCCGGTCGCCGAGGCGCACGCGCTGCCGTACACCCCGTCGAGCGAAGTCCTCGCCGCTGCGAGCGGATGACCCAGACGCTGGCGGATGCGGTCCGCGGCTACCTGCAGTACCTGACGGTGGAGCGCGGGCTGGCCGCGAATACCGTCGAGTCCTACCGGCGCGACCTGCGCAGGTACTCCTCGGTGCTGGCCGGCCGCGGCAAGGCCGCGCTGGGCGACGTCACCGCCGCCGACGTGGCGGAGTTCCTCGCGTCGCTGCGGGAGGGCGATGAGGAGCACGCAGCGCTGGCGGTCAGTTCGGCGGCCCGGGCGGTGATCGCGGTCCGGGGGCTGCACGCGTTCGCGGTCACGCAAGGCCTGGCCGAGCTGGACCCGGCCCGGGACGTGCCGCCCCCGTCGCCACCCAGGCGGCTGCCCAAGGCGATCACCCTCGCCGAGGTCGAGCGCCTGCTGGCCGCGTCGGGCCCGGCCCCGACGGGTCCCGCGGCGGGCGTCGACCCGCGCCTGCTGCGGGACCGGGCGCTGCTTGAGTTTCTCTACGGGACCGGGGCCCGTATCTCCGAGGCGATCGGCCTGGATATCGACGAGCTCCAGCTGGATCCGGCGGATCCGGCGGTGCGGCTGATCGGCAAGGGCGGCAAGCACCGGATAGCGCCGGTCGGCAGCTACGCGGCCCGCGCGCTGGAGGCCTACCTGGTCCGGGGCAGGCCCGCCCTGGCCCCGGCGGGCCCGGCGGTCTTCGTCAACGCCCGCGGCGGACGGCTGACCCGGCAGGGCGCCTGGGGGGTGCTGACCGCCGCCGCCACCCGGGCCGGGCTGCCCGGCGTAACGCCGCACACGCTGCGGCACTCGTTCGCCACTCACATGCTGGACGGCGGTGCCGACATCCGGGTCGTCCAGGAACTCCTCGGGCACGCCTCGGTCACGACCACCCAGATCTACACCCTGATCACGATCGACCGGCTCCGCGAGGTCTACGCATCCTCCCATCCCCGCGCCCTCGGCTAAGGCTTGACCGCCTGCCGATACGAGCCCAAAATCAGGGCTGCCACTCCCGAAAGGAAGGTATCGCCTGACATGTCTAGGAAGCGTGTTTCCCGTCTCTTGCTCGCAACCGCCACCCTCGCTACAGCAGCAGCGGTCACGGTCGTCGGCGTCACCACGTCCGGGGCCTCCACCGCCGGCACACCGGCGCTGCCCGGGCTTAACGCCCCTGGCCTGCACGCGCAGGCGGCTCCCGCGACCACGACTGATGCGTGCGGTTACCACGCGGCCGTACCCGCCGACCGGTTCAAGGGGATCCCGGTGTTCAACGCGGCGCAGGCTGCCCGGCCCTACTCGGTGACGTTTTACACCACCCAGGGCGTGATCACCGTACGGATGCTGACCAGCCAGGCGCCTTGCACCACGTTCTCGTTTCGCTTCCTGGCCAGCCGCGGGTATTACAACCTCACGCACTGCCACCGGCTCACCGTCCAGGGCATCTACGTCCTGCAGTGCGGCGACCCCACCGGGACCGGCTCCGGCGGTCCGGGGTACGCGTTCAACGACGAGAACCTGGCTGGTGCCACCTATCCCGCGGGCACGGTCGCCATGGCCAACGCCGGGCCGGACACCAACGGCAGCCAGTTCTTCTTCACCTGGAAGGACACCACGCTGGCCCCGGACTACACCCCGTTCGGCACGGTGACCGGCGGCCTGGACGTCCTGCAGAAGATCGCCGCGGCCGGCGATGACCAGCAGAACGGACCCGGCGACGGCTACCCGAACCGCTACACCGAGTTCCTCTACACCCAGATCATCCCGCAGGGCTAGCCTCGCCCGCCGCCCTGGGTGAGCTGGCCGACCAGCTCGCTCAGGGTCGGCCCGAGGGGAGCATCGAGGGTACTGGTCGCGTACGGGTCACCGCGGGTAACTCCCTGGTTAACGATCACCACGGGGCGCGGCAGCTTGGCTGCGTGCCGGACGTATCGGAACCCGGACATCACGGTCAGCGACGAACCAAGGACAAGCAGGGCGCTGGCCCTTTCCACCAGCGCATAGCAGGCCTCGGTCCGCGGCCTTGGCACGTTCTCGCCGAAGAACACCACGTCCGGCTTGAGCACCCCCTGGCAGGAGGAACAGCCGACGACCTGGAAGGACTCGGTGGCCTCGGCGGCCAGGACGGCGT
>PMFY01000418.1 GCA_003157945.1 Acidimicrobiaceae bacterium
CTCGACCCCGGCACCGCCGTGACCGGCGGCTCCACCGGTTCCGCGCGTCCTCTCGACATCGCGGAGCCGACATCACCCTCGGGGACGCCCGCCGTCCCACGGGCCGGCGCCTCGCCGCCCCCGTCAGCGATCACCGTGGCTCCGGGAGGGCCCCCACCCGCTCCGCCCCCGGGCGACGGGGGCAGGTTCGCGCCACGCAACCCGCACCGCAGCCGGCTCCGGGGCGCCCGGGGCGTGGTGGTCGGGGCCCTGGTGGTGGGGGCGGCCGTCGTGCTCGCCACGGCGGTCAACGACCTGCTGCTCACGAACTCCCTGTCGGCCGCCGGCGTCGTCCAGCCCACCGAGGACGCTCAGCTCAACTTGCCGACCACCGGCACCATCAGCTCCATCTCGGTGCATGTGGGCGAGGTGGTCCGTGCCGGGCAGGTGCTGGCCACCCAGGACTCGTCCGCCCTCGACGCGCGCCTGACCGCGGACCAGGCCAGGCTGACCGCGGACCAGGCGACACTGGCCCAGGAGCAGGCCGGCGGGCAGGCCACCCAGGTCCAGCAGTTGCAGGACCAGGTGGCGGCGGCGCAGACCCAGCTCTCCTCGGCCCAGCAGAAGCTGAACGGGGTGACCTCCACCACCGATGCCGACGTGTCCGCCGCCCAGGCCAGGATCCGCACCGACCAGTCGCTGCTCACGTCGGATCAGCAGACCTACCAGGACGACATCCCCGAGTGCACCTCGGCGACACCGCCGGCGTCGTGCGGGACCGATCAACGCCAGGTCCAGGTGGACCAGGGCAATCTGAGCTCCGACCAGCAGGCGCTCGCCCAGTCCCAGGCCGACCAGCAGGCACAACTCACCACCGCCCAGGCCGGTGTCGACGAGGCGGCCGCCGCGGTGACCACGGCGCAGGCGGCCCTGGCCGCGGGCAGCGCGCCGGCCACCGCCGAGCAGATCGCCTCGACCCAGGCGGCCATCCAGCAGGACCAGGCGACCATCGCCGCGGACAAGGGCAAGGTGGCCCAGTCGGTCGTGACCGCACCGTTCGACGGGGTGGTGACCGCCATCAACGGCACGGTCGGCGAGGTGGCGTCGAGCCAGGGCGTCCGCCAGGCGACGTCGCCCGCATCGCTGGCCCCGAGCCAGACCACCGGCATCCAGATCTTCCCGCAGGGTCCCCAGTCCGGCTCGACCAGCGCACCCACGTACGCCGCCCTCATCACCCTCGACTCGGCGCAGAACCAGATGGTGGTCCAGGTCCCCGAGACGTCGATCAGTCAGGTCCATGTGGGCCAGCGGGCCAGCGCCACACTCCCGGCGGTGCCGGGCACCACGCTGACCGTCGAGGTGAGCGAGATCGAGCGCACCCCCGTCACACAGTCGGGCCAGACCTACTTCCGCGTCGACCTCGTGACGGTGGCCCGCGGCGACCACACCCTCGCCTACACCCCGGGCCACTCCAACCTCACGTCGGTGCCGACACCGGGCCAGCTCGCCGGGTTCACCGTCGACGTCTCGTTCTGAGCGGACCCTCCGACCCGGTACCGGCTGCCCCACCGAGCGCCCGGGACCTGCGCCCGCCGGTGGGCCGTCGCCACGGCTCACGGCCTGGCGGCCCGGCCCCGCTCCATCCGCGGGACGGGGTGCACCGGGGCACGGTCGATCCATGGTCCCGGCAGGCGGCGGCAGGGGGTGGCGTCGTTCAGCCGTGGGCGGGCGGCGGCGGGCGGCGGCGGCGGTTCCCCACCCGTCCGGCAAGAGTGAGCACGGTCACCGGGTCTCAACCGGTGACCGTCACATCGACCGTCTCGAACGCCGCGGGCGGCACCGTGCACGGCGTGGTGTCCGCCGGTGCGCAACTGACATCGAACTGGGCGGTCACGACGGACGAACCGGGTGCGACCGCGCGGAAGACCGCCGTCGCCGATGTTCCTGACGGCGCATACGAGAGACCCTCGAGGACCGAGCCGTTGGAGATCATCGGAGCCGCGGAGGACCAGGCGCCGTACCCGCTCCACCAGCCCTGGGAGACGAACGTCACGGTGAGGCTCGCACCGGTCCGTACGCAGGTCGCGGCACTCGACACATCCACGGTGATCGACTGGTTCCCCGCCGAGCAGACGGTCGCGGGAGCGGCTGGGCCCGGGTCGGACTGCCCGCTCGGCACCGGTCGGGTGACCGGTGTCGTCGACGGCACCGTCGTATCAGCCGAATGCGCGGTGCCGTCGGGACCGGTGGACACCGTGAGGTCCACCGCCGTGCCCTGGGTGAGCGAAGTTCCGCCCGGGGGGTTCGACCCGATGACCGTCCCGGCGGCGAACGTGGTGCTGGAAGCCGAGGTGATCGTCCCCACCGCCAATCCCGCGCTGCCGAGCGCCAGCGCGGCCTGGGCCTGCATGAGACCCACGACATTCGGCACGGCAACCGACCCCATGGGGGAGGTCGTCGTGGACGAGACCGGTGGTGCGGTGGTCCGGCTCGGAGAGGGTCGGAAGTAGAAGATCCCGAACGCGAACAGGGCGACTGCGGCCGCGACGAGTGCGATCACCTTCGGTTCCGGGAGTGCCATCACCCGGTGTCGCCGCCCGCCGCGGATCTGCTCCGGGCCCACGTCCCAGGGGGTGGCTTCGGCCCGCTCATACGCACTGCGCACGAGATCGGCGAACTCCTGTTCGTCAGTCTGCATGTCCATCCCTCCCGATCGGGGCAGGTCCCAACTTGGCGGCGGCCTCGGCCCGGCCGCGGCTGAGCCAGGACTTCACGGTGCCTTCGGGGACCTTCATGTCGAGCGCGACCTCGTGGACCGACATCCCGGCGCCGTCGTGGAGCACGATGGCCATCATCTGGTTCCGGGGCAGGGCTCGGAGCGCCGCGGCCAACATCAGGTGGGATTCGTCGGGCGGAGACACCGGGACAGGCACTGGTCCCGAACGACGCCTCACCCGGTCCCGACGAGCATTGCTGACCACCAGGTTGTAGAGAACGCGTCGCGTCCAGGCCTTGGGATCGTCATACGTGCTGACGTGGCGCCACCGGCTCCAGGTGCGCAGGAAGGCCTCCTGGGTGAGGTCCTGGGCGACCTGCAGGTCTCCGGTCATGACGTAGGCCATGGCGACCAGCGGCTGCCTGGAGCTTCGGAAGTACGAGTCAAACGAGGCTGATCGGTCGTCCTGCGCGTCCACCGACACCTCCGCTCAGCTCACTCGAGTTCGTGCACACACCTACTACACGCCCGGGTGCCCGATCGGGTTGCAAGGACTTCGCGGAACGGCCCCGGGACCGACGCTCGGGCCGGTGTGCGCGTCCGCACGCCAGGCGACCCGCCCGTGCCGGCGCGTGCCACCGTCACCGGCCGGCGGGGACGCGGGTGTCCGAGTCCCACCGGTCGCTCGACGGGCGAGAGGAGGCCGAGGGGCCCTCCGCCCGGCTGCCTCCTACCGGCGACAGGAGAACACCGGGTTCGACGCCCGGCCGGGGTGCCTCACCCGGGTGCAGGGTCGCCGGTGGTCGGAGGGTGCAGCCCGGCTCAGCTGCCGACGAACGGGAAGCCGAAATAGGGGTTCTGGGCCAGGGCGGTGAACTGGTCGGCACCGAGGTCACCGGGGGCGTCGACCAGGGTCCAGTCGGACGTCGACTTGGAGTCGTAGTAGAGCATGGCCCGCACCTGCGGGAACGAGGCAGGCAGGGCCGTCGCCAGCGCAGCGAGGTAGGAGGCCTGGTCGGTGGTCGCCCCGGTCTCGCCGAGGACGAGGGGCTTCCCGTGGGTCACCCAGTAGGCGTAGAAGGGTGCGAACTGGGCGAGCGTGGCCGAGGCGCTCTGCTTGCGGTCGTAGCCGTCCCATCCGATCCAGTCCACGTAGGAGTCGCCCGGGTAGTAGTCCGAGCCGAAGGTCGGCCCGTTGATGGACGGGCACCAGACGAAGGCCACGTTGGCGGCGCCCTGGCTCTGGAAGATCGTCCAGATGTGCTTCCAGGCCAGGATGTACCCCGACGCCCCGCCGGTGCCGAGGCAGCCGCTCGTGCGGGGCAGGTTGACGAGGTTCATCTCCCAGAACCACCGCAGGAAGACCGGCCGGCCGTAGGCCTTCAGGGCCTGGGCGTACGAGGTGATGAGTGCGTCCTGGTTGCCGCTGATGATCGAGGCGTCCGAGGTGCAGGTCCAGTCGATGAAGGGCGTGGCGCCGGTGGCGGACAGCGCCGCCAGGGTCGACGGCCGCACCGGGTTGGCCCACGGCTGGTAGACGTGGACGAGGCCGAGCGAGCGTCCGATGGCCCCGTCGAAGTTGCCGAGCTGGGCCAGCTCCTGGCGTACGTCGGACTGGGCCTGGTCCTCCCCCAGGTGGGGGGCCACGAAGGCACCGAGGTAGGTGCTGTCCTGGGGAACGGCGGGCTGGACGAGGGTCGACGAGGCGGCGGCACGCGGCGTCGGGGCGCCAGTGGCGGCGGTGGCCACGTGGGCCACGGTGGTGCCGGCGGCGGCCAGGGCCACGACCGCGGCCACGGCCACCGCCATACGCCGGACCCGGGCCCGTGCGGCGGTGCGGCGGAGCTCGGTACGGGTCGTCACGACCGGTCCGTCCGGTGGCTCGATGTGGGGGGTGGACATGCGGCGGCTCCCGACTCAGATGATCCCGGCGATGGGGGCGGGCGGGCCGGAGGCGCCGCCGAGGTAGGGGGCGTCGCCGAAGGCGAACACCCCGCCGTCGGCGCCCGCCAGCCAGTACCCCCGGGCATCGCCGGTGGGGGCGATCCCGACCACGGGCGCGGACAGGATGACGTAGCGGAGGCTGCCTTCGAAGACGGCGTCGCCGTAGGGGAAGACCGCGCCGGCCCGGGTGACGAGCCAGTAGCCGTGGCCGTCGCCGGTCGGGGCCATGCCGACCACCGGGTCGAGGCCCATCTGCCCGCCGGCCGACCCGTAGAAGGGGGCGTCGCCGTAGGCG
>PMFY01000272.1:0-2120 GCA_003157945.1 Acidimicrobiaceae bacterium
GCCTGGTGCTTCATGCGGGCGATGTCGGCCGACGTGATGACGTCCTTGTTGCCCGTGGTGGTGATGAAGATGTCGGCGGTCTCGAGCATGTCGTCGAGGGTCGCCACCTGGTAGCCCTCCATGGCCGCCTGGAGGGCGCAGATCGGGTCGATCTCGGTGATCACCACGCGGGCGCCCTGGCCCCGGAGTGACTCGGCGCAGCCCTTGCCCACGTCGCCGAAGCCGCAGACCACCGCGACCTTGCCGCCCATCAGGACGTCGGTCGCCCGGTTGATGCCGTCGATCAGCGAGTGCCGGCAGCCGTACTTGTTGTCGAACTTCGACTTGGTGACGGCGTCGTTGACGTTGATGGCCGGGAAGAGCAGCTCCCCCCGCTCCTGCATCTCGACGAGGCGGTGGACGCCCGTGGTGGTCTCCTCGGAGACGCCCTTGATGCCGTTGGCGATCGACGTCCACCGGGTCGGGTCCTCGGCCAGGCTGCGGGTCAGCACCGACAGCACCACGGCGAACTCCTCGGAGTCGGCGGTCGACGGGTCCGGCACGGCGCCGGCCTTCTCGAACTCGACACCCTTGTGGACGAGGAGAGTGGCGTCGCCGCCGTCGTCGAGGATGAGATTCGGACCCTCGCCGCCCGGCCAGCGGAGGACCTGCTCGGTGCACCACCAGTAGTCCTCGAGGGTCTCGCCCTTCCACGCGTAGACCGGGACGCCCTTCGGGTCGTCGACGGTCCCGTCGGGCCCCACGGCCACGGCGGCCGCCGCGTGGTCCTGGGTCGAGAAGATGTTGCAGCTGGCCCACCGCACCTCGGCGCCGAGGGCGGTCAGCGTCTCGATCAGGACGGCCGTCTGGATCGTCATGTGGAGTGAACCGGTGATGCGGGCGCCGGCGAGGGGCTTGGCGGCGCCGAACTCGGCGCGCATCGCCATGAGGCCGGGCATCTCGTGCTCGGCGAGCACGATCTCCTTACGGCCGTACTCGGCCAGCGACAGGTCGGCGACCTTGAAGTCGTGGGTGCGTGTCTCGTTGGACATGGTGGCTCCTTCGTCGTACCGGTCCCGTCGGGGGCGGTGGTCACCGGGCGGGGCCCTCCGGCCTGCCCGCGTGCGTCCGGCCCCTCCGTCGGCCGTGGCCCCAGGTCCGAATCGCTGCGAAGCATGTTAGTCCAGGGTCCCGTCGGTCCACCCGGGCACGGCCGGGGGCACGGGTCGTCGGCCACGGCGACCCGTCGGTCCGTCGCCCGATCCACCGTCACACCGCTCCCCCTCCGTCGCCGGGTGTCCTGTTAGCCTCGGCCCGTCACGCCGGCCGGGTCCGCCCGACGGGGAGGCGTGCGGGAACGGTAAGGGGACATCCGTGGGACGAAGCGTGCTGGGCTCGATCGGGAGTCGAATCGGTGGGGGGAGGCTCCGCCGGCCGGCGGTGGGGATCGTCGCCTGCGTCCTGGGGGCGGGGCTGCTGGCCGCCTGCGGCTCGTCCTCGTCGTCGAGTTCGACGACGGCGGCCACCGCGAGCGGGAAGGTACTGCTGGTCGGGACGTTCCACGGACATGCCGGCTCGTACACGACGATCCAGTCCGCGGTGGACGCGGCCAAGCCCGGCGATTGGATCCTGGTCGCTCCCGGTGACTACCACGAGACCGCGGACAGCACCCTGCCCACGGACCCCGCCCACGGTGACGACGGCGGCGTCATGATCTCCACGGCCGACGTCCACCTGCGGGGCATGAGCCGCTCCGGCGTGGTGGTGGACGGCACCAAGCCCGGCTACGGGCAGTGCAGCTCCGACCCTGCGGCGCAGACCTACGGCGCCGTCGGCTCCGACGGCAAGACGGTGGGGCGCAACGGCATCGTGGTGTGGAAGGCCGACGGGGTCTCGGTCGACAACCTGACCGCCTGCAACTTCCTCGCCGGGTCGGGCGACTCCGGCAACGAGGTGTGGTGGAACGGCGGCGCCGACAGCGCCACCATCGGACTCCACGGCTACGAGGGCAGCTACCTCACCGCGACGTCGACCTTCTACGGCGACGAGAACTCGGCGGCCCAGTACGGCATCTTCTCGTCCGACTCGGCCGGGCCGGCCACGTGGACCCAGACCTACGCCAGCAACTTCAACGACTCCGG
>PMFY01000272.1:2168-3894 GCA_003157945.1 Acidimicrobiaceae bacterium
CACCAGCCCGATCACCCACACCCACTCCTGCTGGGTGTTCCAGGACAACAACGTGCACGACAACAACAACCCGAACGTACCGGAGGCCGGCACAGCGGGCCAGGGGCCGACGGGCACCGGCATGACCCTGTCGGGCGGCCGCAACGACACGGTTCAGGACAACACGTTCTCCAACAACGGGGCGTGGGGCTTCCTCATGATCCCCTACCCGGACTCGAGCACGCCCGAGTACAACCAGTCGTGCTCCGGTACCGGCGGGGTCGAGTCGGGGACGTTCGGCTGTGTCTACGACCCGATGAACGACGCGCTGCTGAACAACCACTTCACGAACAACGGCTACTTCAAGAACCCGAGCAACTCGGACTTCGGCGAGCTGACCCTCAACGGTGGCCAGCCGTCGAATTGCTACCGCGGCAACACCGCGCCGAACGGGAGCTCGCCGACGAACCTGCAGGAGACCAAGCAGACCTGCGGCGGTACGACGACGTCGGCCGACATCGGCTCCGACCTGCTCGGCCAGGTGCTGTGCGACACCGGGAACGGTCCCTGCACCTCGGGCATGGTCTACCCGCAGACGACCAAGGTCGACATGCACCCGTTGCCCTCGGGTCTCCCGTCGATGCCCAATCCGTGCGATGGCGTGCCGGCCAACGCCTGGTGCCCGGGGGGCAAGCCGGTCTGACCCGGTCCGACTCCCGGGTCGGGACCGGGCACCGCTACTCGAGGATGTCGTCCGCCGGCGGACGGATGGGCGAGGTGTCGAACACGGCCAGGTAGGGGGTCGGGTCACCCTCCCACGGCAGGGCGGCGATCTGTGCCGTCGAGCGGCGGCCGGTCAGTGCCCGGCTCACGGTGAAGGTGTCGGCCTCGAGCCGCAGCCGATCCCCGCCCGGGCCGACGACGACCGTCACGTCGGGCGTCACCAGCTCCACGCCCGCCAGCCCACGCTCCTCGGCGAGCCGGCCGAGCGAGGCGGCGATGAACTCGATGCCGATCTGGACACTGGCTGCGTCACGGGCGCCGGGGCGCACGAGGGCGCCGCGGACGTCCTGTTCGTGGGCGCCCGAGTCGAAGACGATCTGGGCGGCGATGGCCTCGGGGAAGCCGCTCGCCGACGCCTCGAACCCCGGCCCGACCTCGTTCCACGCCGCCACGGTGGCCGCCAGGCCGAGCGGGGCGAAGCGCTCCACCTGGGACGCCGTCCAGGCGTCGGTTCCGGCACCGTCCACGTTGCCGTCGGAGACGTCCCTCGCCACGCCGTAGACGTGGGCGGCCAGGTCGGCGACCGACCAACCCGGACAGGCGGGCACGGCCGTGGCGGCCGCCGTGTCGTCGTCGACATCGGCGAGGACGACACTGAGCCGCTCCCGCATGTCGGTGTAGGCGGCCATGCTCTCTGCGGACGTGCGCACCGGTGACGCTCCTCGGTTCGGGCCCCGGGGCGGGGCGTTCGCCCCACCCTAGGGTCCGACGGAACGGCGAGCCGGGGTCATCACGACGGGTGGACCGCACGGGGCGCCGACCGTCGTAGTTGACCAAGTTGGTCAACTTTTGCCAGTATCGGGTCCCGTCAGTGCCGGTCCTCCGTGGACCGCACGTCACACCGTCGAAGGAGTCGCACCATGTCCGAGTGGGGATTCGAGACCCGCCAGATCCACGCCGGGGCCGCTCCCGACCCGACGACCGGCGCCCGCGCCACACCGATCTACCAGACCACCAGCTACAC
>PMFY01000355.1 GCA_003157945.1 Acidimicrobiaceae bacterium
AGACGGCCAGGATGCCGTCGAGCTCGCCGTCCACGAAGACCGGCAGGCTGGCCAGGGAGCGCAGACCCCGGGCGAGCGCCCGCTCGCTCCACGGCGAGCAGTCGGGGTCGGTGGTCAGGTCCCTCGAGACGGCCGTGCGCCCGGTGCGCGAGGCGACGCCCGTCGGACCGAGGCTGTAGGGCCCACCACCGGTCGAGATCACCAGCCCGTCGAGGTAGTCGGCGAGTTCGGCACTGCAGGCCACCGGGACGACCCGGGCGTCGCCGCCCACCTGGAGCGGGGACTTCCGGCCGTACCAGGCGAGCCGGTAGCCGCCCTCGTCGACGGCGACCTGGCACATGTCCCGCAGGAGCGTGTGCTCGTCGTCCGCCCGCGCCACCAGGGCGTTGCCCGCCGACAGGGTGTCGGTGGCCCGGCGCTCGGACACCTCCTCCTCGACGTCCCGCAGCGACACCACGGCCAGTCGTATCCCGTCGGGTCCCTCGGAGGCATGGGCGCCGAGGGTCATCCACCGCTGGCCGCCGTCACGACGGCGTACCCGGACCCGGTCGAGCCGGACCGGCACTCCGCTCTCGAACAGATCGGTCCGGATCGTCACCATGTCGGCGTGGTCGAGTTCGAACAGCAGACCGGCCGTGGCGCGGCCGACGAGCTCGTCGGGCGACCAGCCGAGTTCGGTCTCGACCGAGGGGGAGACCCACGTGAACCGGCCCGTCCCGTCGGAGGTGTAGACGACCTCGGACACGTTCTCGGCCACCAGTCGGTAGAGGGCCTCGGAGGCGTCCCGCTCCTGTTCGACCAGGACCCGCTTCGAGATGTCCCGCAGGCTGACGACGGTGCCCACCCCGCCCGTGCCGTCCTCGTCGGGCAGCGTCTGGGCCCGGGTCTCGCACCAGACGAACCCCCCGTCCTTGCGGAGGTAGCGCATCCGGAGCGTGAGCGGATGTCCGGCCCGGGACCGGCCCCGCGCGTGGTGGAGCTGCGAGCGGTCACCGGGGTGGACCAGGAAGTCACCCAGCCGGCCGACGGCCTCCTCCGGGGTCCAGCCGAGCAGTCCGAACAGGTTCGGCGACACCCACTCCAGGATGCCGTCGCGCGACTGCAGGACGACGTCGGCGACGTTGTCCACCAGCAGCTCGAACCGACGGTGCTGCTCGTACCGCTCGGTTGCGTCGCGCCAGGTGACGGCGACCCCGTCCCCGACCGCGGAGGCCCGGACGTCGAAGCGTCGGAGCGACGTCCCACCCCGGACGGCGGGGTAGGGGTGCTCGTCGAGGACCAGCGGGAGTCCCGACTCGACGACCTCGGCCAACAGGGCGATGAAGCCGGCAGCGCGGAGCTCGGCCCGGCGCTCGCCGAGCCGGCTGCCCAGGAGCGTGACGCGGGCGGAGGTGCCGAATGCGGCCGCCCGCCGGTTCAGGTCGGCGTAGACGAAGTCGACGATCCGGCCGTGGGCGTCCCGTACCGGCTGGAGGAGGATCCACGGATCGAGGAGGGCGTCGATGACCGCCCGGTCGGGCGCCGGCAGGGGACCCCGCGGGTGCGACCCCGGGTCGCGCTCACTGGTCGATGTCGAGATGTCCACCGCCCGTCCTGCCGCCATGGGACAAGGCTCGTCGCTCGGTGCTGTATATCTCTAGGGTACATCGGCCCTATTGTGCAGAGGTCATGGACCGGCCCTGGGTGTCCGGAAGGTGACTAAAACGACCAATGCATGAACGAAAGGTGAACGTAGGGTAAACTGCAGGCATGGACTTCACACCCGGAAGAGCACAGAACTGGTGCATCGACCCCTACGGTGTCCACGAGGCCCGCTGGTTCTCCCAGGGCAATCCGACGGCGTTGGTGCGTGACCACGGGGTCGAGTCCCAGGACCCACCCCCCGAGTCGTCGTTCGGGCACACCTGGGAGACCCTGCCGCCGGCACCGTCGTCGGCCCCGGACACCCGTCCCGACGGCCGCCACGGGCACCGGCGCCGGCCCGCGCTCAACCGTCGGTGAGTCCGTTGACGGCGTCGATGAGCTGACGCAGGCGCCCGTAGTGGACCTTGTCGAACCGGAGGGCGAGCCGGGCCAGGTCCACCCCGTCGTCGTCGGCCCGTTCCGGCGGTAGCGGATCGACCTTGCGGATGATCCCGGACGTCACGATGTCGGCGAAGCGGCGGTTGAGGTCGGCCAGCTGCGCCTTGTCCGGGTGGATGGCCATGCGCAGGACGAGCAGGTCGCCGACCCACCGGCACGACCGGTAGTTCCGGTAGAAGGCGAGCAGTTCCCCGCTGGCCGTCCCGACGTCGTCGGTGATGGTGAAGAAGGCCCGGTCGTCCGGGGCCACCAGCCCCCGGGGTTCGACCTCCTCGGCGAGGAACCGGCTCCAGCCGTCCCAGTAGGTTCCGCCCGGCACGTCGAGCAGCACCACCGGCGCCGGCTCGGCCTTGCCGGTCTGGAGGAGGGTGAGCAGCTCGAAGCCCTCGTCCAGGGTGCCGAAGCCCCCGGGCAGCACGATGAACCCGTCGGACTCCTTCAGCAGCATGAGCTTGCGGGTGAAGAAGTAGCGCATCTC
>PMFY01000261.1 GCA_003157945.1 Acidimicrobiaceae bacterium
ACCAACGACCCGACCGGCAACCAGGTGGTGACCTACCTGCCGGGTGCAAACGGGTCACTCCACGAGGTCGGCCGGACCGACACCGGCGGCCTCGGTGTCGCCATCCCCGGCGCCGCCGTCGACAAGCTGGCCTCGGAGGGTGGTCTGGTGTCCGACCCGGCGGACGGCCTGCTCGTCGGTGTCAACGGCGGCAGCAACACCATCTCGGTATTCCATGCGTTCGGCCCCTACGTGAGCCGTCCCCGCGTGGTCGCCTCGGGGGGCGCCACCCCGGTGAGCGTCGCCGTCCGGGGTGACCTCATCTATGTCCTGAACGCCGGTGGGACGGGCTCGATCCAGGGCTTCTACGCCGACTCGCTCACGCCCATCCCGGGCAGCAACCAGTCGCTCGGCCTCACCCCGGGCCTGACTCCGGCGTTCCTCCATACGCCGGGCCAGATCGGCTTCTCCCCCGACGGGCGCCACGTGATCGTGACCACCAAGGCCAACGGCAGCGACATCGACGTGTTCAACGTGACGCCGTCCGGCTCGGTCACCGGGTCGCCCGTGGTCAACCCGTCGGCCACCCCCGTGCCCTTCGGGTTCACCTTCGACCGTGCCGGACACCTGGTGGTGACCGAGGCGGCCACGAGCGCGCTCACCACGTATGCGCTGGCACCCGGCGGGTCGCTGACCGAGCTCGGGTCGACCGCTGACGGTCTGGCCGCACTCTGCTGGGTGACGACGAACGGCACCTACTTCTTCGGTGCCAACGCCGGGAGCGCCGACGTGACCAGTTACACCATCGGGTCGACCGGTGTGCCGACGATCGTCGGCAACGCCACGACGGACCCGGGCCCGATCGACCTGGTGGCGTCACCCGACGGCCATTCGCTGTTCGTGGAGACGGGCGCCAACGACGTCGTCGACTCCTTCGCCGTCCAGGCGGACGGCACGCTGGTCGCCACCGGGTCGGCCACCCCTGAGCCGGCCGGCCACAACGG
Organism: Acidimicrobiaceae bacterium; assembly: GCA_003157945.1. The sequence continues at coordinate 984 of PMFY01000261.1, forward strand.
CCTGGAAGGCATTGCCGTCGGGTTCTCCTTCTGACGGCACCGACCTGTGGTAGCGGGGGCGGGCCGGCACCGGTCCGCCCCCGCTACCACCGCCCGCACCACCACAGATCAACCCGGCACCCCACCCGTCGGGTGGCACCGCTCCTCCGCCCGGTGCCACCCGACGGACGCGTCCGGAATCGTCAGCGCTCGGCGATCGCCCGGTCCAGTTCGTCGATGTCGTCCGGGGTGAGCCTCCGGTAGGGGGCGTCCTTGGTCGGGCGCCACCACACGGGCTCCTCGCAGTGCCACGCCTCGTTGCGCAGCACCCGCTTCACGACCTTGGTGGTCGCCGTCTCGGGCAGCTTGTCGGTCACCCGGACGAACCGGGGCGCCCACTTGGTGCCGAGGTCCTCCTCGCCGGCCAGGAACGCCTCGAACCCGTCGGCGTCGAACGACGTGCCCTCGTGGAACAGGAGGGTGGCCATGACCTGGTCACCCACCACCGTGTCGGGCACGGCGTAGACGGAGGCCAGCACCACGTCGGGGTGGCGCTGCAGGATGCCCTCGACCGGGGCGGAGGCGAAGTTCTCGCCGTCCACCCGGAGCCAGTCATAGTCGCGCCCGCCGAAATAGAAGAAGTCGTTCTCGTCGCGGTAGCCGAGGTCTCCGGTCCAGTACCACCCGTTCTTCACCCGGGCCTGCTCGGCCTCGGCGTTCCGCCAGTAGCCCTCGAACCCGGTGGCCCCGGTCTGGCTGACCATCTCGCCGATGGCGTCCTCGGCGTTGAGCAGGCGACCGTTGGTGTCGAAGACGGCCCGCGGGCACTCCTCACCGGTCTCGGTGTCGACGATCATCGTGCCCGGCAGCGCCCGGCCCAGGGCACCACGGGGGGTGTCGGGCGTGCGCTGGATGGCCGCCCCGCCCTCGGTCGAGCCGTAGGCGTCCTGGACGGTGCAGCCGAACCGCTCGGCGAAGCGGGCCACGTCGGCCTCGGCCGCCTCGTTGCCGAAGCAGCGTCGGAGGGTGTTGTCGGCGTCGTCGGGGTGCTCCGGCGTGGCCAGGATGTAGGAGAGGGGCTTGCCCACGTAGTTGAAGTAGGTCACCCCGTAGCGCCGAACGTCGACCAGGAACTGGCTGGCACTGAACCGCTCCCGCAGGGCGGCGGTGGCACCGGCGGCCAGCGCGGGGGCCCAACCGGCCATCAGTGCGTTGGAGTGGAAGAGCGGCATCGACAGGTAGCAGACGTCGTCGGGGGTGAGCTCGTACATCTGGGCGACGATCCCGCCGATGCGGGCCAGTCGGCCCTGGCTGCAGAGGCAGGCCTTCGGGGCCCCCGAGGTACCGGACGTGAACAGGAGCAGGCCGAGGCTCTCCTCGGTCACGCCCACCGCCGCCTGGTCGGGCAGGGGAGCCCCGGCCACGCCGGCCAGAAGGGCCGCGTACGCCGATCCTCCCCCCGGCGAAGGGTCACCGGACGGGTCGTCGACCACCAGGATGCGGTCGGGAGGGAGCGCCGGCCCGAGGTCGTGGCCTTCGACGAGCTGCCGGTAGGTGGAGTTGGTCACGAGCAGCTGGCACTCCGTGTGGGACAGGTCGCGGGCGAGCTCGTCGCCCCGGTGGGTGGGATTGCCCCCGACGACGACGGCCCCGGCCAGGGCGGCGCCCCCCATCCAGAAGACGTACTCCGGCACGTTGTCCATGAGCAGGGCGACGTGGAACGGCCCCGGCTGCCGGAGCGACAGCAGCAGCGCGGCCCGCTCGGCCTGGGCCCGGACCACGTCGGCATGGGTCCAGGTGTGGTCCGAGAAGGCGAGTCCGACGCGGTCGTCCCCGGCCCGGTCCCGTATCAGTTGATCGATGGTCTGCATCGGCTCCCCCAGGATGTTCGGCCGACAGCGAGAGTACGCCACGGACCCCGGCCGGGTCCCCGACCTCCGCTCCAGGCACAAATCTGGAACACGTTGCAATTTACCAGGCCCACTGTTACCGTTCGTCGTCAACGAATTCGCCAGCAGAGGAGCCCCAGACATGGAGTTCGGAGTCTTCATCAACGGGTACCTGCCGGGACCGGCGTCCCGCGACACCGACGCCGAGCACCTCATGCTCGAGCGCGAGATCGAGATCGCCGTCACGGCCGACCGCTACAACTGGAAGTACGCCTGGTTCGGCGAGCACCACGCGCTGACCGAGTACTCGCACATGTCCGCGCCCGAGCCGGTCATGGGCTGGGTGGCCGCCAAGACGGAGCGGATCCACATCGGCACGGCCATCAACAGCCTGTCGCCCCGCAAGGAGCACCCGGTCCGGTACGCCGAGCGGGCGGCCATGATGGACCACCTGACCAACAACCGCTTCGAGTGGGGGACCGGTCGCGGCGCGGGCAGCCACGAGATGGCCAGCTTCAACATCCTCGACAAGGACTCGACCAAGCCGGAGTGGAACGAGGTGGTGCGCGAGGTCCCGCGGATGTGGGAGCAGCGCGACTACATGTTCGAAGGCGAGCACTTCACGGTCCCGACGCCCCACAACATCCTCCCCAAGCCCTACGGCAAGGGACACCCGCCGATCTGGGTGGCCTGCGGCAACCCCGGCACGTTCACGACCGCAGGGGAGATGGGCATCGGCGCCATCGCCTTCAACTTCGAGCCCGTGTTCTCCCTCAAGGGGCGCATCGACGCCTACA
>PMFY01000224.1 GCA_003157945.1 Acidimicrobiaceae bacterium
CTGGCCTACTTCGAGGAGGTGGGCTTCACCGACGTCAAGATCTCCGTCAAGGCCTCGTCGGTGGCCCTCATGATCGCCGCCTACCGCCTGGCCGCCGACACCTTCGACCACCCCCTCCATCTCGGCGTCACCGAGGCGGGTCCGCCACCCGCCGGGCTGCTCAAGGGCACGGCCGGCATCGCCACCCTCCTGGCCGAGGGGATCGGCGACACCATCCGGTACTCACTGACCGCCGACCCGGTCGAGGAGGCCCGCGCCGGCCGGCAGCTGCTCGAAGCCCTCGGCCTGCGCGAACGCAAGGGTCTCGACCTCATCGCCTGTCCGAGCTGCGGCCGCTCCGAGATCGACGTGATCGCCGTGGCCAAGGCCGCCCAGGACGCCCTCGAGAACCGGAATCTGCCCATCCAGGTGGCGGTGATGGGCTGCGTGGTGAACGGTCCCGGTGAGGCCCGCGAGGCCGACATCGGGATCGCGGCCGGCCGGAAGCGGGGCCACCTGTTCATCAAGGGCAAGATCGTGCGGGTCGTCCCCGAGGACGAGATGGTGGAGGCGCTGGTCGCCGAGGCCGAGCGGCTGGTCGCCGAGGGGGTCGACGCCCGTCTGGCCGCGGCCGACGTCGGCGCGGAGGCCGAGGCCGAGGCCGACCGCCGGGACCTGCTCGACGCCAAGGGCGCCGACGCCAACGCCTCCGAGTCGAAGGTCGAGCTGATCCGTAAGCGATTCGGTGACGGGGCCGCCCCGACGGACTGATCCGCCGGCCCCACCGACTCGGACGGGACGCGGGCGTCCTGACGTGTCCGGCCCGACGCGGATGCAGCACCGTCCTCACGGAGGCACGGTGCCGTCCCGGTAGGATCTCCGCCCATGCGCATGTCCCGCCTGCTCGTCCGCACCCTGCGAGAGGCCCCGGCCGACGCCGAGGTGGCCAGCCACCAGCTGCTGGTGCGGGGTGGATTCATCCGCCGACTGGCCTCGGGCATCTACACCTTCCTCCCCCTCGGGCTCCGGGTCCTCCACAACATCGAGGCCATCATCCGCGAGGAGTTGGACGCCGCCGGCTGCCAGGAGCTGCTCCTTCCGGCCCTCCACCCACTCGAGCTGTGGCAGCAGAGCGGACGCGCCGCCCTGTTCGGGAGCGACGTCCTGCCGGCCATGCAGGTCGAGGGCCGTGGTGGCTCGTTCGTGCTCGGCCCCACCCACGAGGAGGTGGTGACGGTCACGGTCGGCGCCGAGGTCGACTCCTACCGTCAGCTGCCGCTCACCGTCTACCAGATCCAGGTCAAGTTCCGCGACGAGGCCCGTCCCCGCTTCGGGTTGCTCCGCACCCGTGAGCTGATCATGGCCGACGCCTACTCGTTCGACGTCGACAAGGAGGCCATGCAGGCCTCCTACGCCACCGTCTACGACGCCTACCTGCGGATCTTCGACCGGCTGGGCCTCGACGTGTCCCCGGTGGAGGCTGAGTCCGGCGCCATCGGCGGTGACGTCAACCACGAGTTCATGGTGCCGTCCTCAGTGGGGGAGGACCACTTCGTGCGCTGCGTGGGCTGTGGCTACGCCGCCAACGTGGAGGCGGCCGGCCGTGGCGGCTTCGGTGATCCGTCGGCGCCCGATGAGGACGCCCCGGCCGCGGTCGAGCACCACACGCCGGGTCGGCCCGGCATCGACGAGGTGGTCGCCTTCTTCGACGACCCCGCCGTCTCCCCCGCCGACCTGTTGAAGTGCCTGGCGGTGGTCGATGCCGACGGGAACGCCGTGCTCGTCCTGGTCCCCGGTGACCGGGAGGCCCGCCTGCCCGGTGGCTGGCGCCTGTTCGAGGAGTCGGAGTTCGCTTCACATCCGTCCCTGGTCAAGGGGTATATCGGGCCCGGCGGGCAGCAGGGTGCCGGTGTCACCGTGGTGGCCGATGTCGGGGTGTCGCGGCCCGGGCCGTGGATCACCGGGGCCAACCGCCCCGATCATCACATGGCCGGCGCCCTCCTGGGCCGGGACTTCACCGTCGACGAGTGGGGCTCCTACGCCGAGGTGGTCAGCGGCGACGCCTGCCCCCGCTGCGGTGCCGAGGTGGAACTCGTCCGCTCCGTCGAGGCCGCCCACACCTTCCAGCTCGGGACCCGCTACTCCGACCTCCTGCCCGGCGCCTCGTTTGTGGCCGAGGACGGCGGGGAGGCCGTCTTCTCGATGGGCTGCTACGGCATAGGCGTCTCCCGCCTGCTCTCGGTGGTCGCGGAGGAGAGCCACGACGACAAGGGACTGGTGTGGCCTGCCTCGCTGGCACCGTTCCAGGTCCACCTGGCCGCGCTGGGTGCCGGGAGGTCCCCCGAGGTCGCCGAGGCCGCCGATGCCCTCTACGACCGACTGGTGGCCGCCGGCGTCGAGGTGCTCTACGACGATCGGGACGTGTCGCCCGGGGTCAAGTTCGCCGACGCCGACCTGCTCGGGATCCCGGTCCGCCTGGTGGTCGGGGGCAAGGGCGTGGCCCGGGGCATCGTCGAGTGGCGGTCGCGGTCCACCGGGGACGAGCGAGAGGTGGCGCTCGACGCCCCTGCCGGGGCCCTGCTGGCCCCCTGAGCAGGGCCGCCGAGCCCCCCGCACCCCGTTCCGCCCCGCCCCCGCCCCACCCGGAGAAGCCGCCGGAGGACCAGGTCAGGGTCCCACCGCCCTGCCTGCGCTGCTATACTTTCCAGTCTGCCGTTCGGTTGGGGTGTAGTGACGCTGACAAGGCGTGGGCGGTCAGCCCACGCTTTTGTTTTGGTCGGAAACACCCCGCCGGAGGCGCAGGACGGGTCGGGACCCCCCGGGGTCACGACCGGGGACGGACACGAACGCGACCGACGACAGACGATCAACGAGGAGAGGAGGCAGCGCAGATGGTCCAGGATCTCTTCGCCGCACTCCAGCCCGTGGTGGACGACGCCGGTCTCGAGCTCGTCGATGTCGAGATGAAGACCGGCGTGCTGCAGGTTACCGTCGACCGCGAGGGCGGCGTGGACCTCGAGGCGCTGACCGATGCCAACCGCGCGGTCTCGACGGTACTCGACGAACTCGACCCCATTCCCGGCCGCTACTCCCTCGAGGTCTCGAGCCCGGGGATCGAGCGGCCACTGCGCACGCCCGCCCACTTCGCCAAGGCGCTCGGCGCCACGGTGACGGTCAAGACGCGTCCCCAGGTACCCGGGGAGCGGCGGTTGCGGGGCACCCTCCTGACCTCCGACGACGACGGCTTCAGCCTCGCCGTCGAGGGGTCCGACGACGAGCCGGTCCGTCTCGCCTACAGCGACATCGACCGGGCCCGCACGGTGTTCGTGTGGGGTGGGCAGGACACACCGGGCAACCCCGCCGGCCGGAAGTCCGGCGCCAAGCCCGGTGGCAAGCCCACGGGACAGAAGCAGACGCAGAAGAGGAAGCAGGTCGTGACCCCATGAGCAAGACGAACTTCGAGTTCCTCGATGCCCTCGGCCAGATCGCACGCGACAAGGGGATCTCGGTCGAGACGCTGCTCGACGCCCTGGCCAANNATCGACCCCGACTCGGGCGAGATCCGGGTCTACGGCCAGGAGCTCGACGAGGACGGCAACGTCATCCGCGAATGGGACGACACGCCGGACGACTTCGGCCGCATCGCGGCCCAGACGGCCAAGCAGGTCATCCTCCAGCGCATCCGGGAAGTGGAACGCGACCTCAAGTACGAGGAGTACGCAGGGCGCGAGGGTGACATCGTGACCGGCATCGTCCAGCAGACCGACAACCGGTACACGTTGCTCGACCTGGGCAAGGTCGAGGCGCTGCTGCCCCAGG
>PMFY01000474.1:0-7966 GCA_003157945.1 Acidimicrobiaceae bacterium
ACACGTTGTCCTTGGTGATCACGGCCTGCTGGTCGCCGGTCCGCGGGAACTCGCGGATGTCCACCTTGTCCATCCGGTCGGCCAACGGCATCAGTACGTGGAGACCGGGCTGCTTGATGGTGCGGAACTCACCGAACCGCTTGACGACGCCCACGCATCCCTGTTGCACCACCTTGAGGCACGACTTCAGGAAGACGACGATGAGGGCGAAGATGAAGAACGCGACCACCGCCACTCCCACGGCCATTCCTACCGAACCGACGAGCATGACGACCACCTCCTGGTGACACCTTAGGCACCGGCAGGGGGTTCCACACCGCGTGGCGTCACCGGGTGGTGCGGCAGGTCATACCTGGTCAGCCGGGTAACAGACCAGGAGGCCCCGCTCGACGTCCGCCACCACCACCTCGGTACCGGGTGCGATCCGGGTCCCCGGGAACATGGACCGGGCGAACCACTCCTCGCCACGGGCGAGCACCGACCCGGGCTGGTGCGGACCTGCGAGCTCCTTGGTCACCACCGCGGTCTCGCCCACCATGCCCGAGACACCGTTCAACATCGTCGACTCCCGTGTCCTGTGTCCTGCGTGCTCCGGGCACCGTCCGTGTCCCGTGCCCCGCACGTCGACACCGTGGCGCCCATCCACCAGCACTATACGGGACCGTTTCGGCCCGCCCGTCGGGTTACCGTGGGCCATGCGCGACCAGCCGTCCCCCGTCAGCCCGCTCACCGCTCGGAAGACGTGGCGGACCCTCGAGCCCCTGCACGGGATGGTCTACTTCGCCCCCGAGGCTTCGGCCTCCTACGAGCGACTCGGGCTCGAGGGCCGGTCCGGCTACTTCGCGTCCCGGGCCGCCCCCATGGGGCCCGTCGGCGCCGGAACGATCATCGCCACCTTCTTCAACTTCCGCCCGTCACTCGTCCGCGAGTCGATGGACGGGGTCTGGGAACGCGTCACTCCGGGCGCCGTGCTCGAGGCCCGCACCCGCGCCGCGGGGGACGCACTACGACGCATGGTGCCCGACGCAGCGGACTCCGACGACCTGCGGGCCGCCGCCGACCTCGCCCGACGGGCGGCGCTCCGGGCGTGCGAGCGCACGGAGGGCCGCCCGCTGTTCGCGGGCCACGCCGACCTGCCCTGGCCGGACGGACCGGTGGAGACCCTGTGGCACGCCCAGACACTCCTGCGCGAGTTCCGCGGTGACGGCCACATCGCCCTGCTGCTCGACCACGGGGTCGACGGCATCGAGGCGCTCGTCCTGCACGAGGCGACGGGCGAGCTCCCCGTGAGCCTGCTGCGCGAGACCAGGGGCTGGTCCGACGAGGAGTGGTCGGCCGCCACCACCCGCCTGCGCGACCGCGGCTGGTTGCGGCCGGCAGGTTCCGCCGAGCACCTGGTCCTGAGCGACGAGGGCGAAGGGGTGCGCACCGCCATCGAGGAGGCCACCGACCGGCTCGCCGTCCACGCCTACGAGGCCCTGGGCGAGGAGGGCTGCGAGACGCTCCGGGGGCTGGTCCGCCCGATGTCCCGGACCGTGGTCGCCGCCTCCGGACTGGGCGGTCGCACGTAGCCCGGACGAACGGTCAGCCGCTGACGAGGGCGGCGACCCGCGCCGCCTCGAGGCGGCCCTGGGCCCGGCCCGCCCGGGCCGACGGCCCACGGGACGCCGGGTCGAGCACATCGGCACCGAAGGCGGTGACCGACGCGTCGTCCGGTGCGACCAGCTCGACCCGGGCGTCCGTCGCCAGGCGGGCGATGTCGTCGTGGACGGCCGGGTCCACCAGCGGCGCCAGCACCAGGACCCGGTCACATCCGGCGGCCAGGTCGGCGTTGGCCACCGACCACACCCCGCCGTCGATGTAACGGGATCCGGCCATCGTCACCGGTGGCCACACCCCGGGCACCGCGCAGCTGGCGGTCACGGCGTCCACCAGGTCGACGCCGTCGGACGCGTCGAGCACACGGCGGTCGCCGGACGTCGCCTCGACGACCACCACCCGCAGCCGGTCGCTGACCCAGTCGATCCCCCCGAGCCTCGCCTCGATCACGCGTCGGCGCCGCGGTTCCGCCACGGTGTCGGCCGACAGGGCGAGCGCTCCGAGCTTCCGCCTCCGGTCCGAGGCGTCGGTCGCCCCGGCGTAGATCGGGGCCATCTGCTCCCACAGCCGGGCCAGGGGGATCGACGGGGTCAGCTCGGCGGCACCGTCGGTGTCGACCTGTCGCCGGTAGAGCTCGTCCGGGTCGAGGCCGCCGGCGAGCTGGGCGGCGACGGTGGCACCGGCCGAGGTTCCGACCAGGAGATCGGCCGCCGTCAGGTCGACACCGGCATCGGACAGTCCACACAGCACTCCGGTGAGCCAGGCCACCCCGGCGACGCCTCCGCCCCCCAGGACGAGGCCCAACCGGTGGCGCGTACCGGTCCCCGCGGTCCGGTCCGTGGGTGGGACGGCCACGGTCAGGCGTCCCGTCGGACGAGGAGCCACCCGGCGAGCACGACCACGATGACGACGTAGAGGGCGAGCAGACCGGCCGCCTCCCAGGGCGGCAGGAGGACGCCGGCGAAGTCGGTCTTGCGGGTGGTGACCAGGATCATGGCCAACCCGAGGTTGGAGGGGAGGTACCTCTCGAACGAGTCGGCGAGGCTCGAGGGCAGCACGTTGACGATGAGGGGCAGGACCAGCAGGACGCCCACGAACGCGGCGATGGCCCCGGCGGTGTGGCGGAGGATGAACCCGATCCCGCAGGCGAGCAGGGTGAGCAGGAGCAGGTACACCCCGCTGAGCGCCACCGCCCGCAGTGCACCACCGTCCGCCAGGCTCACGTAGGGAATGGCCGCGCTCCGCACCTGGGTGATGATCGAGCTGTCAGCGGGCAGCATCTTGGCGCCGTGGGCGACCAGGACGGCCTGACTGGTGAAGAACGACGCGAACGCCGTGGCCTCGGCGACCACCAGCACCACCACGCCGATCACCAGCAGCTTGGCGCTGAGCACCGTCGTCCGCTTGGACGTGATGGCCAGCGTGGTCCGGATCGAGCCCGTGGCGTACTCCGAGGTGATCACCAGTGCGCCCAGCACCCCCACGACGAACTGCGAGAGGAACGACCCGGTCTGGCTGATCCGGACGGGGTCGAAGGTGGCACGGTCGGCCAGTCCGAGGGTGCCCCAGCGACCGGCCTCGATGTTCGTCACCAGGGCCGACAGCCCGATACCCGCCACCACCACGATGGTCAGGCACACCCAGGTGGACCGGACCGAGCGGAGCTTCGTCCACTCCGACCGCACCTGGGTGACGAACCCGGCACGGCCGTGGTCCACGTCGGGCAGGACGACGCGCGACGCGGCGGTGGTGGTCACACCCCTACCTCCGCCGGCGTCTGGCCGTGGAAGTCGACCATGTCCGAGGTGAGTTCCATGAAGACCTCTTCCAGGCTGGCCTGCACGGGGCTCAGCTCGTGCAACGCGATGCCGGCGGCGAGGGCCGTGTCGCCGATGCGTCCGGCGTCCACCCCCGTGACCAGGAGCGCCCCGTCGGGCCGGGTCGTCACGCCGGCCCCGGCGGAGCGCAGCGCGGCCGCCAGTCCGTCGGCGCCCGGCGAGCGGACGAGAACGGTGGCCACGGTGTTGGAGGCGATGAAGTCGTCGACGGTGGTGTCGGCGATCAGTCGCCCTCGGCCGATCACGACCAGGTCCGTCGCCGTCAGGGCCATCTCGCTCATCAGGTGGCTGGACACGAAGATCGTCCGACCTTCAGCGGCGAGCCCTTTCAGCAGGTTGCGGACCCACAGGATCCCCTCGGGGTCGAGCCCGTTGATGGGTTCGTCGAAGAGGAGCACGCCCGGGTCACCGAGCAGTGCCGAGGCGATCCCCAACCGTTGACTCATCCCGAGGGAGAACTTGCCGGCCTTGCGTCTGCTCACGCTCTCGAGGCCGACCATGGCGAGCACCTCGTCCACGCGCGCCCGGGGGATCGAATTGGTGTGGGCCATGGCCAGGAGGTGGTTGGTGGCGGAGCGTCCCGGATGGATGGCCTTGGCCTCGAGGAGGGCGCCGACCTCCCGGAGGGGCCAGCGGAGGTCGTGGAACCGCCGGCCGCCGATGGTGACGGTCCCGGCATCGGGCCGATCGAGACCCATCACCATGCGCATGGTGGTCGACTTGCCCGAGCCGTTGGGCCCGAGGAACCCGGTGACGACTCCCGGCCGGACCTCGAAGCTGAGGTCGTCCACCGCGCGGGTGCTGCCGTAGGACTTGGTGAGTCCGCGGGCCGAGATCACGGGTGGCTCCGGGGGTGCACCATGCGCCGACGGTACCAGTAGGGGTCCGGAGATCCGGTTCGGCCCCCTTCCGGCCGGGGCCGTTCCGGTCAGGTCCGGGTGACCAGATCCGCCAACTCGGGCTCGCCTCCCGGCACCGTCAGAATCCGGTAGCCCTCCCGCTCGGTCAGCCACGCCCGGTTCCGTCGGTGGATCTCGTGGCCCCCGTCGTAGTGGTTGAGCGCGACGACGATCGGGGGTCCGCCTGCGGCACCGGGCCACCCCGTCAGCGCGTCCATCGTCAGCCGGATGCTGTTGATCGTGCCGAGCCCGGCATCGGCCACCAGCACCACGACGTCCGGGGCCAGGGCGGCGACCAGGTCGCAGACGTCGCCGTCGTCGGCCTGCGGCGAGCGCACGCCACCGGCGGTCTCGACCACGCCGACGTCGACGCCGTCGCCCGGCCAGGACAGCTCGCCCAGGAGGTCGGACACGGTGAACGAGGGGAGCCCGAGGACCTGGGCGGCGATGGGCGGGGCCATCGCCCGGTGGTACGAACGGAACGAGTGGCAGACGTCACCGGGATGCTCGCCCGATGCGGCGGCCAGCACTTCGGCGTCGGTGGCCCCGCCGAGGCTGGCGCCGCGGCTGTCGACGTCGAAGGACTGGGCCGGCTTGCGGGCCGCCACCGTCCGGCCCCGGCTCCGCAGCTCGACCAGAAGGCGGGCCGCCACCCAGGTCTTGCCCACCTCCGTCCCGGTGCCGCACACCAGGACCAGCCGCTCAGGCCGCACTGCCGACTCCCCGTCCGACCACCGGACGCGTGTCGGGCGCCCCGGCCGGGACCACCTCGGCCAGCCCGTCCACCAGTCGGTCGACTTGCGCGTCGGTATGGGTGGCCGACAGGGTGATGCGCAGGCGGGACGTGCCCGAGGCCACCGTCGGCGGACGGATGGCCGGCACCCACAGCCCGCGCTCGAGCAGCGAAGCCGACGCCGCCACGGCGTCGGCTTCGGCCCCGATGATCACGGGGAGGATCGGCGACGCGTGTCCCGGGAGCCCGGTGGCGCGTGCCACCCGTCCGACGTGGTGCTCGAGTCGACGGCGCAGCTCGTCGCCCTCGGCGGAGCGGACGATGCCGACGGCGGCGAGCGCCGCGGCCGCGTCGGCCGGACTCGGTGCCGTGGTGAAGATGTAGGGGCGGGCCCGGTTGACCAGGAGCTCGATGAAGCGGGACGGACCGGCGACGAAGCCGCCCAGCGAACCGAGCGTCTTCGACTGCGTCCCGACCCGCAGCACGTCAGCTCTGTGGTTCACCTCCAGATCGGGCCCGAGTACGGCGTGGGCCTCGTCGAGCACCAGGAGGGCGCCGTGGCGGGCGGCAACGGCACAGAGTCCCTCCAGGTCGACAGCGTCGCCGTCCATCGAGAACACCGTGTCCGAGACGACCAGCGAACGCCCCTCCACCGAGGACAGCGACGCATCGAGTGCGTCGAGGTCGCGGTGGGGCACGATGCGGACGTCGGCCCGGGCCAGGCGGCAGCCGTCGATGATCGAAGCATGGTTGAGCTCGTCCGAGTGCACGACGACGCCGCCTCCGCCGAACACGGACAGGACCGACAGGTTGGCGGCGAACCCGGTCGGGAACACCATCGCCGACTCGGTCCCCTTCCACTGGGCCAGCGCCTCCTCGAGCTCGTGGTGCACGGGCCGGGAGCCGGTCACCAGGCGCGACGCGCCCGCACCGGCACCCCACCGGTCGAGGGCCTCACGGGCGGCGGCCACGACGTCGGGGTGCGACGCCAGCCCGAGGTAGTCGTTGGAGGCGAAGGACACCACCGCACGCGCCGGTCCCGCGGCGGAGTGCAGGAGCCCGTCGTGCCCCCGGGCGTCGAAGACCGTCGGTGCCCGCCAGCGCCCGGCGGCCTCGACCTGGCCACAGGCGGCCTCGACCCAGTCGGCCCAGTCCGACCCGGTGCCGCTGCCGGTGCTCACCGGACGTCCTCGGCGGCGACCTCGTCGATGCAGGCGGCCAGCACGTCGATCACCCGGTCGAGCTCGTCGGCCGTGCTGGTGAGCGGCGGCATGAGTACGACGACGTCGCCCAGCGGACGCAGCAGCACCCCTCGGCGGACGGCGCCCGCGCACACGCGACGGCCCCAGCGAAGTGCGCCCTCCGGCGGCGCCAGCTCCACCCCCACCATCAGTCCCCGTCGACGCACCTCGGCCACGCCGGTCCGGCCCACGATCGTCGAGTCGAGCCGCGCTCCGAGGTGGTCGGCCACCTCGAGCACGTGGTCGAGGACGCGCCACTCGTCGAGGAGTTGCAGGTGGCGCAGGGCGACGGCGCAGGCCAGGGCGTTCCCACCGTAGGAGTGGCCGTGGTAGAAGGTCGCCGTCCCCAGGTCCTCACCCGAGAACGACTCGAAGACCGGCGCGGTCACCACGGTGGCGGACAGCGGGAGGTAGCCACCCGTGATGCCCTTGCCGAGGCAGACGATGTCGGGCCGGAACCCGGGGCCGGCCCACTCGGAGGCGAACAGGCGACCCGTCCGACCGAACCCCGTGGCGACCTCGTCGCAGATCAGCAGGACCCCGTGCTCCGCGCAGGCGCGGCCCACCAGGGCGACGTCCTCGGGGTCGGCCACCAGGATCCCGGACGCACCCTGGACCAGGGGCTCGATCACCATGGCGGCCAGCGTGTCGGCATGGGCGACCACGGCGGCGACCGCCTTGGTCGCCCAGTCGGCCGAGGCGTAGCCGGGGGTCCGCTCCACGGGGAACCGCAGGGGATCGAACACCGTGGTACCGAAGCCACCGTCGCCGAGGGAGAGGGCCCCCACGGTGTCGCCGTGGTAGGCGTCGCCGAGGGCCAGGAAGCGGTTCCGCTCGGGACGGCCGCGGTTCACCCAGCACTGGAAGGCGATCTTGAGCGCCTGCTCGACCGCCACCGCGCCGTCGGAGGCGAAGATGGTGTGGGCGTCGTCGACCGGGACCACCTCCGCCAGTGCTTCGGCGAATTCGATGACGGCGCGGCTGCCGTTGCCCAGCAGGGTGGCGTGGGCCACCTTCCCCAATTGGTCGACGATGGCGGCGTCGAGCTCCGGGACGCGATGGCCCAACGTGGTGACCCACAGCGACGAGATGGCGTCGAAGTACCGGTTCCCGTCCACGTCGATCAGCTCGCGCCCCTCGGCGCGCTCCACCGTCACCGGACTGTTGGTCGGATAGGCGGCCATCTGGGTGAACCCGTGCCACACCACGGCGACGTCCCGCGCCACCCACGGGTCGGAGGCGGGTGGGTGCGGGGTCTCGGCGCTCATCGGGCACGAGTCTTGCCCACCGGCGAGGCCCCCGGCGAACCGTTCCCGGACCGGACCGGCACCTGTCCGGGGAGAGGGGCCGAGGGGGTCGGCCGGTAGAGTGGACCGATGGATCACATCGGCGTCGTAGACACCATGTTCGCCCGCTACGACATGGGTGCGGAGGCGACCGACGAGCTCGCCTCGTGCCCCGGGCACGGCACCACCTTCGAGGTCGTCCGACGCACCGTCCCCGGGTTCAAGGACCTGGGCGTGGCCTGCAAGCGGCTGATCGAGCAGGAGGACTGCCGGATCGTCGTGGCGCTCGGCATGCCCGGAAAGGCCGCCATCGACCAGGTGTGCGCCCACGAGGCGTCGCAGGGGATCATGCTGGCCCAGCTCATGACCT